>JAFTIL010000067.1 GCA_017456905.1 Clostridia bacterium | reverse complement strand
CAAATTATATACTTCGCCCTTTTCCATCGATTTGAGTTCTTTTTTCTCCGGCATTGGGTCGCCCGGATACACTTGGCAGCCGAAAACTTCTTGGGAAATATCGTAGATTTTCATTACTTATTCTCCGTCAAATTCTTATTTTCCTAACTGTTCGACCTATTGGAATTTGCTCAATTATTATCAGCAATCCATTTCTTTGACCAATCAAACAAAGTTTCTGACATCAAGTTGAAGTCTACCGTTCCGCCATTTTTCAAATCAAGAAATGTATCAACGATAACCCTTTCATCATTTGAAACAATATTCCGCAATTCACTTTGATGTTTTATGTATTTGGCTGTTCGCTTGAAAGCAATTGCCTGTACAACAAAAGAAGCCGATTTATATAACCCTCTTAAAATATCGTCGCTCTTTTCGTGGAGCATATTGTGAACGCAGCCATGATAGATGTTGCAGGCACCGATTTTGATTGCTCGGTTCACGGCACTGTCGTCAACAATAGCCATCACCTCGTCAAGGCTTCCCTTGATGGGTGTGGTGTCATAGCAAAATTGGAACAAGTCCGACGGCTCCCAATTCATAATTTCCTTTTTTCCTGAAAGAAAACCGCAAATCAGTTCTCTGTGGGACAAGGTGTCCAACATAGCATTGTAAACTTTTATATCTGCGGAAGACAATTCATTCAAAATAACAACAACATCAATATCGCTTTTGTCGCCAGCTTCGCCACGACCATAACTACCTTGCAGGCCAACAAACCATACACGGTTTGCAAAGGTTTCATTTAATGCTTGTAAAAAGTCTTCCATCCAAGCAGTAATATCGATCATCTTAATCACCTCGTTAAATTGGAAAGGAAAATACAATTATCTTAACTTTTTAGCATAGAGATGGTCGGTATCGCCGCCATAATTTATGATATCTTTTATGTAGCTATATCCATACTTTTCATACAAACCCATATGCTCCGATGGAATATATGTACTATCAAAGCCAATACCTTTTGCATAATCATTTGCAAAATCAATGAGCTTTTTACTAATTCTATGACCGCGGTATTCTTCTGAAACGAACAGCGTTGATACCCACGGGTATATTTCAGGCAACGGATAATAATCCGACTTCATAATGGTTACCATTCCTACAATGCTACCGTTTGCCATTGCTACAAATGGTGTTTCCCATTCTTCAAACTCCCAATTTTTGATAACGCGAACCGTATGCTCTTTTACATCATTCCAAGAGAAATTTTTAACAAATTCGAGCAAAGCTACCGCTGTTTCTGTATCTTTTTCAACCTTTTTGATTGTTATAATTAAATGGTTCTCTGTCATCACAATCACCTCGTCAAATTCAAGTTTATCTAATACTTATATTGTATCTATTATACCATAAAAACGCCTAAATGTAAATAGGACGGCTCAATTCTTTACAAATTGAACCGCCCTTTTTGATTAAAGCAAATCGTGATCGATTGATTCAGCCATCTTGGCTTTGTATTCTTTGAAGATGTGAACGTACACATCGTAGGGGCGAACTGTGTTCGCCCGCGGGCGACCAATGGTCGCCCCTACAAAATGAAAAAGCAAAAAGCCCTGCATAGCAGAGCTTTTTGCATATAAGATAATAACTTATCTCTTGGAGAACTGAGGAGCGCGACGAGCGGCCTTGAGACCGTACTTCTTTCTCTCCTTCATACGAGGGTCGCGAGTCATGAAGCCTGCGGCCTTCAGAGCAGGACGGAAGTTAGCGTCGGCGGCAACCAGAGCACGGGCAACACCGTGACGGATAGCGCCTGCCTGACCGGAGATACCACCGCCGGTAACGTTGGCGACGATATCGAACTTGCCGGTAGTGCCGGTAACACCGAAAGGCTGGTTAACGATGAGCTTCAGGGTCTCGAGACCGAAGTAATCATCGATGGAACGGCCGTTGATGGTGATCTCACCGGAGCCGGGGTACAGACGAACGCGAGCGATAGACTTCTTTCTGCGGCCGGTGCCGTAGAAGTAGGGCTTTGCACTAGTATACATGGGCTATGTCCTTCCTTTCCTAAATTAAACCTCGTAAGCTTCGGGCTTCTGAGCCTCGTGCTTATGAGCGGCACCTGCGTAGACCTTCAGACGGGTGAAAGCCTTGCGGCCGATAACGGTGTCGGGGATCATACCCTTGACTGCGAGCTCCATAGCGCGCTCGGGCTTCTGAGCCATCAGCGTCTTGTACTGAACAGCCTTCATACCGCCGATGTAGCCGGTGTGATGGTAGTGGTACTTCTGATCCAGCTTGTTGCCGGTGAGCACTGCCTGGGAAGCGTTGACGATGATTACGAAGTGACCGCAATCAACGTGGGGGGTAAAGGTGGGGTCGGTCTTACCGCGGAGCAGATCAGCTGCGGCAACGGCCGTCTTACCGAGGGGCTTGTTAGCGGCGTCGATCACGTACCACTTACGCACCACGGTCTCATTTTTCTGCATAAATGTGGACATTTTTAATTCCTCCGAAAATTAGCATTCTTTTCATGCTCACCTATTATATCACACTCATTTGGGTTTGTCAATACCTTTTTGAAAAGTTTTTTCGATTTTTTTAATTTATCTACTACCAACCTCTCATTTTCTCGCGTTTTTGGCCTTTTTCCTATTTCTAACTTCCGCGCCATTTCACAATTTTCACAAGAAAACCGTGGTCATACGCGGCGGAAACTGTGCATATAATATACAAATCCAACAAAAGAAAGGATACTGCATGATGAACCGCAAAACCACAGGTGTTACCGCCGCAGACAATATCTATCTCCCCGAGGGACAACTTTTGTCCCATCCCCGCAATCTGGAAATGACTGCCTCTCTGCAGGGACTGGAAAAAGCCATGAACAGCGGTGCCATCCTGGAAGGGACCGCCCATCTTTGCGACAGCGACATGAATTTACATATTGACTTCCCTGCTCTGCCCCAGGCGGAGGCTATCATCCCCGCAAGCGAGGCCGTTTACACAAAAAACGGCGCTTCCGTCAAAGATATCGCCATCCTCACCCGTGTGGGCAAGGCGGTGTGCTTCAAGGTCACGGGGATCGCACAACGGGAAGGTAAGCTCCGCGTCTTGCTGTCCCGCCGTGCGGCGCAAGCGGAGTGTATGGCAAACTATCTGACCACCCTTGCTCCCGGGGATATTATCCCCGCACGGGTGACCCATATGGAAAACTTTGGCGCTTTCGTGGATATCGGATGCGGCATTTCCTCCCTGCTATCGGTGGATGCCATATCGGTGTCCCGCATTTCTCACCCACGGGATCGGCTTTACAACGGTCAACTCATCAAGGCGGTGATCAGGTCTATGGAATGGGGCGAGGACGGTCTGCCCGAGCGGATCTTCGTATCCACGCGGGAGCTACTGGGGACTTGGGAGGAAAATGCCGCCAAATTTCGTGCGGGGCAGACCGTGGCGGGGATCATTCGCAGCGTGGAGCCCTACGGCGTTTTCGTGGAGCTGACACCCAATCTGGCGGGGCTGGCTGAACTCAAAGAAGACGGCATCACTGCCCTGGGCGCCAAAGCGCTGGTGGGGCGGCGTGCTTCGGTCTTTATCAAGAGCATTTTGCCCGAGCGCATGAAGATCAAGCTGGTGCTCATCGACGCTTTTGAGGAGGACACCTCACCCGCGTTACCTTTTACCTATCATCTTCCCTCGGGCGGCGGTGACCATATAGACTATTGGGTCTACTCCCCCGCAGGGGCAA
Source organism: Clostridia bacterium (assembly GCA_017456905.1). Taxonomy (GTDB): domain Bacteria; phylum Bacillota; class Clostridia; order Oscillospirales; family CAG-272; genus CAMEON01. Next base: position 18,246 of record JAFTIL010000067.1, on the reverse strand, counting down.
AAAAGCAGATACGCACCATATTCGAGTCCAAGTGAGCTTGTATATCAAGATAAAACCCCGCACGACCGTGCGGGGTTTGTTTTATAAAGATTGATCAGCGGACTCTCTCGCCCAGCTTGGTATCGGGATGCAGGAACACAACTCTCACGTCCTCCTCACCCGAAGCGAGGATCATACCGTTGGACTCCACGCCGCAGAGCTTAGCGGGGGCCAGGTTGGCCACCAGGATGATCTTCTTGCCTACAAGATCCTCGGGCTTGTACCATTTGGCGATACCCGAAACTACCTGTCTTTGCTCATAGCCCAGATCCACCTGGAGCTTGAGTAGCTTCTTGGCCTTGGGCACGGGCTCGCAGGCCAGCACTTGAGCGGTGCGAAGCTCTACCTTCATGAAGTCATCAATACCGATCTGTGCCACACCCTCGGGCTTTTCGATGGGAGCAGCCGCTTTCTCTGCCGCGGCGATCTTGGCCTGACGGATGGCTTCCAGCTCTTCCAGTTTCTTCTGTTCGTCGATACGGGCAAACAGCACGCAGGAGTCACCCACTTCGCTGCCAGCGACCATAGCGCCGAACTTGCCGCTTCCCTTACCGCCGATGGTGGTATAGTCCATAGCGTCGGTGTTCAGCATAGCGAGGATCTTCTCGGTGGTGGCGGGGATGAAGGGCTTCAGCATGACAGCACCCCAGCGGATGGTCTCAAGGAGATTATAGAGAACGGTGCCGAGACGGGCGGTCTTGGTCTCGTCCTTGGCGAGACTCCAAGGGGTGGTCTCATCAATATACTTATTGGCACGGCGGAGCATATTGAAGATGCACTCCACGCCGTCGGCCACGCGGTAGCCGTCCATGTTCTCTACCAATGCCTCATAGGCAGCTTCACAGGTGGCGATCAGATCGGCATCCAGAGCGTTTTCTTCGTCGGTGCCTGCCACAGGAGTGGCGATGACCTTATTGAAGTACTTCTTCTGCATATCCAGGGTACGCTTAACCAGGTTGCCCAGGTTATTCACAAGGTCAGTATTGAAGCGGTTAATGACGGTCTCATAGGTGATGGAACCGTCAGAGTTGTAGGGCATCTCGGAGAGGGCGTAGTGACGGACACCGTCCACAGTGAAATGCTCAGCCAGCTCATCGGCATAGATCACGTTGCCGCGAGACTTGGACATCTTATCGGCGCCGAAGTTGAACCAAGGATGGGCGAATACCTTCTTAGGGAGAGGCATATCCATGGCCATGAGGAAGATGGGCCAGTAGATGGTGTGGAAGCGGATGATGTCCTTACCGATGATATGCACGTCGGCGGGCCACCACTTTTTGAAGCTCTCGCTCTGTTCCTCATAGGTCTTGTCGGGATCAAAGCCGATGGCGGTGATATAGTTGGTCAAAGCATCCAGCCACACGTAGGTGACGTGCTTCTGATCAAAGGGCACCTGAATACCCCAGGTGAAGGAGGTACGGGACACACAGAGATTTTGCAGACCTGCCTTCAGGAAGTTGTTGACGATCTCCTTTTTGCGAGACTCGGGCTGAATGAAATCGGGGTGCTCGTCGATATAGGTCATGAGCTTGTCAGCATATTTCTGCATATTGAAATAATAGGCTTCTTCGCTGGCTCTCTGCACAGGGCGACCGCAATCGGGGCACTTGCACTCGGTGGTAGCTTGGGTATCAGTGATAAAAGTTTCGCAGGGTACGCAGTACCAGCCCTCATAGCGATCCAAATAGATATCGCCCTGATCGTAGAACTTCTTGAACAGCTTCTGAACGGCGGTCTCATGGTAATCGTCGGTGGTGCGGATGAAGTAGTCGTACTTCACGTCCATCTTGTCCCACAGACCTTTGATCTCCCCTGCCACGTTGTCCACGTATGCCTTGGGGGTAATGCCCGACTCCTTGGCAAGATCCTCGATCTTCTGGCCATGCTCGTCGGTGCCTGTGCAGAAATAAACGTCATAGCCCATCTCACGCTTGTAGCGGGCGTAGGCGTCGGTCATGATAGCCTCGTAGGTGTTGCCGAAATGGGGCTTCTTGGAGGCGTAAGCAATCGCTGTCGTAATATAAAACTTAGGTTTTTCCTGATTCATTTTCTTCATTCCTTTCTTATGAATCCTCACAGACTCAAATGGGAGCCGTGAGTTGAAATTCCACGGGGAGAGGGCTTCCGTGGGAGGATGCCCTCTCCCGCTATGTTGTCAAATTTTTTATGCCCGAGAACTCATCATTCAGCCGCAGGATTGGGGTTTTCCTCGTGCATCTCGATGGACACAATGGTAATAGTCGCACCCTTGCCCTGATCCTTGGGGAAGTAAATACCCAACTGGTTGATGTAGTTCTCCCAACCGCGGGAACCGGCGATCTCTAGCGTAACGGTATGAAGCTCACCGTCGTTGACAAGCTCCAGATTCTTAGCGCGGGAGGCGGTAGCCACGGTCACCTTCTCACCGGAGCCGAAGCCCAAACGCATAGCGGTCAGGTCGGTGGTCTTATAGGTAACGGTGATATAATCAAAATTGTCAGCCACCAGTCTGGGGTTACTGAGCGTGTAATCCAACACCAGCTCGGCATCACTGCCCGACATGGTATTGGTAATGGTCATACCGTCCTCGCCGAAGGAAACGTCGAAGCCTTGTGCCTTATTGCCCACCAGGGAGTCCTTCAGGATCGCCTGGTTCTCGGCATCGGTCATATCCAGCACTTCCCAACCGAGAACAGGATCAGAGCCGTCGTGAGGCTGAGAGCCTGCGGTGGTATAGCAGTAGTTGAAGCGGCCGATGGGGGCTACGTCGCCGTTGGAGTACCACAGCATGATGTCGCCCTCGGCATCCTCGTTAGCGTTATCCACCCACTTGAAGTCGAAGGAGAAGTTATAAGTCTCGGCGGGGATACCCAGCATGGTCTTGGGGATGCATACCATCATGACGTTGCCCTGAACAGAGTAAGAAACAGTACCCACAACCTCGGTCTTATACATAAAGCCGGTGAACTTCTCCAGCGTGGCCTCGGTGGCGGTGGGGGACGTCTTGTTGAGGACGAAATCATAGCCCTCCCAGCCCTTGTACTCGTCGTCTACGTTGATGTAGAGACGCATCCAGTCTTCGTCGGTGTAGGGGGTCAGATCATCCACGGTACGGACCATGAAGTAGATGTTCTCATAATCGCGGGCGACCTTGGCGTCGTAGATATCGTTACGACCCGTATCGTTGTAGTAGTGGAGCTGCTTGTTGGTCACGGGATCCTTGTAGCCATCGAAATCACGGATGGTCATACCGAAGTAATCGTTATAGGTGGGGCCCACGTCAGCCCACTGACCGTAGCCGCCGTTCACGTCCATGAGCTTCTCCTGAGAAGCCTTCTCAATGGGATTGGTACCCTTGAACTGACGGATGTAGGAGATCAGCTGGTAGTAGTAGTGGTCCTTGAGGATACCGTTGGAGGGCTCGGTGTCACGGCTGCGGAGGGCATCGTACTGGTCAACGAAGCAGTTGTAATAATCACCCGTCCAGTGCTGGAGCTTCATAGCGACCCACTCGTTCCAAGCGGTGACGAAGACGATCTCGGGATCCACCGAGATGGCGTTCTCCCACTGCTCAGCAAAGCAAGCGCCGTAGAACAGCGCATCCTCGCGGGTATCGTAGCCCTTATTGGTCCAGGTACGGCTGATGATATTCTCGCCGTTCATGGGAGCAATCACGCTGTCAACGTAGTTGTGGTTGATGGCCACACCGACGGTGATCTGCTCGATGATACCCTTGTCGTTATGGAAGAAGGACTGAGGATAACGGGACAGCCAACCCCACTGATTCTCGGTAGACTCCTTGTCCTGATAACCACCCAGGTTAGAGCGGAAGGTAAAGAAGTTCTGCAGCTTGGTTTTGATCTCATCAGGCTGGCTGTTAAGGCTTCCGGGCCAACCCATGACCATGGGCTTGCCATCCAGCATATACCAGACGTCCTTATAAAGATCCTTGGAGTAGATCTCGTTATAGAGCTCTACCATCTGAACGCCGGACCACTCCACGGGGCCGAAGGGGAACATGAAGGACACATCGGGAGCGTCCACACCCTGAGCACGAGCCTCGGAGAAGACCTTCATGACCTTCTTAGCAGTCTCCTTCCAGGTGAAGGTACCGTTGGTGTTATCGAAGAACACCACGTCTACACCTGCGGCGGCCAGCATTTCGGCGTGCTTACGGATGACCCATTCATCGTCACCGTCATAGTAGCCGAACACAGGCTCATCCCAGAAATGGTACTTGGCAGCAGAGGCATCGGCAGTATAAATGCCCAATTTTTTGAGCTGGTAAGCAGAGGTGGTGAAATACTCCTCCTCAGCCATACCAAGAGAGGCCATGATATCCAGATTCTGCTGGTTGTTGTATGCGTACTGGCTACCCGCGAAATCACCGTGCCAAGTCCAGTAGAAGATGGCCACGGTCTTATCGCGCATATCACCCGTGGTGGTGTTGATGGGCAGAACTCTGCCAAGACCGTCCACGGCAACCCACTGGGTAGCGTCAACGATATGCTCGGCATTTTTGTCCACGGTGCTATTATCGAGGGCGGGATCATAGGTCTCCCAAGTCAGCTCACGGAGGGTAGTGACTTCCTCGGTGGTGATCTCCTCGGTGGGAGCTTCGGTGGGTGTTTCCGTAGGTACTTCAGTGGGAGCGTCTGTCACAACGTCGTCCGAAGAGATTTCTGTCTCCGGAACCGTCGTATCAGGCTCATTGCCTTCCGTACAAGCTGCCGCGCCACACAAAAGTACAAAGGCGAGGAAAAGGACGGTGAGAAGGCGAAGATTCGCGTGTTTCATGGGGGTTCTCCTTTTTGTTTTTTTGAGAATAAATCAGTCGTACTGGGAATGACACTTTAGAATATTATACCATAGCGGTAGATTTTCTTCAATCGTTTTGTGTGGAATTTAACAAAATGGTCACATATTTTCCAGCCGTTCGATGAGCTCAGCCACGCATCCGTCAGCATGGTGGCAAAGCTGCCACTTGGCCGCGGCCTTGACAGACTCCAAGGCGTTTTCGGGGCAGGCCGAAACGTCTGCTTCGCGGAGCATAGGCAAGTCGTTTTCCTGGTCGCCCACGGTGACGGTGGTGATGGGATAGCCGCACCGCTCTTCCAGCAAATGAGCTACGTAAGCCACGCCCGTGGCCTTGGTACAGCCCTTGGCCTCCATCTCAAAGAGAGTAGGTGAGGATGAGCAAAACTCAAAAAGCTCTCCCCAAGCGGGATACAGCGTGTCGCGAACGGCACAAAGCTCCTCGTGCGTGCCGCGCAAAACCACCTTGTACCAATGGGCGTTTTCCGCATCCCAATCCTTGGCAGGAATGATCTCCCCGACAAAATGCGGTGAGGATATTTCCCGCTCGATCATGGGATTGATGCGGCTGGCATTGACCAGGAAGCCCATATCTGTGGAGACGCGCATACCGATGTTCGGGTTCATTTCCTCCACCTTCAAGATCAGATCTTTGAGGGCAGGAGCATTCAGTTCGGTCTTGTGGATGACGGTCTCGGTGGCGTAATCGTAAATATACGCGCCATTAGAGGTGATGGCGGGCACATTGAACAGCGAACCGCAATCAGAGATCACACGATTGATGTTGGGGACAACGCGCCCTGTTGCGGTAGTAAAATGACCGCCGTGGGCCTTGAAATAGTCCACCGCCTTGAGATTTCTCTCCAGGAGGGTGGCGTGAGGGCCGAAAAAGGTTCCGTCCAGATCCGAGGCCAGCAGGAAGCGGGAAAAATCAGGCATGGTCGGCCTCCTTTCTGAGCAGGGTCAGAAGCGTTTCAAAATCATCGGGCAGAGGACAGGTAAACTGCACTTCCCTGCCCGTGCGGGGATGGATGAATGTAAGCTCCCCCGCATGGAGGCATTGGCCGTGGATGAGAGAAGGATGGGTCTTACCGAAATGGCTGTTGTCACCGCCGTAGACAGGGTCTCCCAAAAGCGGGTGGCCTTGAGAGGCCATATGCACGCGGATCTGGTGGGTTCGTCCCGTTTCCAGCTCGCATTTTACGAGGGTAAATGACTGTCCCCATTTACGCCCCACGGGATAGCGTTCAAGAACCGTATAGTGGGTGACCGCCTCACGGATGGCGGCAGTCCCTGTCTTGCCCTCGGAAACAGAGCCCTTGGGGAAGGTGGCCATTTTTTTGCGGTCGTTGGGGTTTCGTCCAAGGGGCAGGTCGATGGTACCGCCATCCTCCTTGATATGACCAAGGCAGATGGCGTAATATACACGGCTGACGGTGTGGGTCTTCAGTTGGGCAGACAGGGCGTTGTGAGCCACGTCATGCTTGGCTACCACAAGGAGACCCGAGGTGTCCTTGTCAATGCGATGAACGATGCCCGGACGGCGCACACCGCCCACACCCGAAAGGCTGTTTCCGCAATGATACAAAAGAGCGTTGACCAGCGTTCCCGTGTAGTTGCCGGGGGCAGGATGTACCACCATACCGCTTGGCTTGTTGACCACCAACACGTCCTCGTCCTCATAGATAATATCCAAGGGGATATTCTCGGGCAGAGCTTCGCTATCCTCGGGCTCGGGATAGGTGACCGTGACACGGCTGTTTTTGGGGAGCTTGGTATTCTTCCCTGCCGCAAGTGGCTTCCATTCCCCTGCCTGCAGGACTTCCACCAAGACCTTTCCCTCCTCGGTGAGTCGGACGGCGGCGGAACGGGTCAGCTCCGTCACCTCGGACAAAAACTTGTCCAAGCGAGCGCCCTCTTGTTCGGGAGCAACCTCATAGATCTCACGGTGAGCCTCGTCTTCGGCATACTCGGTCAGAAGGTCAAGTTCATTCATGGTCTTCGTCCTCAAGGGGAGACTCGGGGAGCTCTTCAAGCGCTTCTTCAGGCGTCTCGACAGTTTCCTCAACGGATTCTTCGACGGATGCCTCGGCGGCATCGTCGCAGGTCAAGTCCTCACCCTCGGCCAGCGCCAGCTTTTTGGCCTTTTCTTCCTTATACTCTTGAATACACGTCAAAATGATATACAGCATGAGCAGCCCCGCGCCCACACAGACGAAGGAATCGGCCACGTTGAACACAGCAAAATTGATGAGGCGGAAATCGATCATATCCACCACGTAGCCGAGGAAGATACGGTCGATCATGTTGCCGATACCGCCGCCCACGATGAAGGCTATGGATAGATTTTCGATCTTCGGTTGGGTCTTTTTCTTAAAGAGATAAACAAGCAAAGCAATGATGGCCACGGTGGACACGATCATAAACAGCCACCGCTGGTTCTTCATCATGCCGAAGGCAGCGCCCGTGTTTTCCACGTAAGTCAGGTGAATGATGTCCTCAATGATGGGGAAGGTGGGAATGGGCTTTAAAAACAGGATGGTCAGATATTTAGTGAGTTGGTCGAGGAAAATCACCAACACCATGATGGCAATCCAGAGAAACATAGAATATTCCTTTCAAGCTTTCAAAAAATGGGTATGGGGCATTTCCCCATACCCACTTGTGATCATGATTAACCGAATACGACTTTATGGCAACGGCCACACAAGCAGCCGCGCTCTTCGCCCTCTCCGTCATAGAGAGGCTCGGTGGTATACATCCAGCAACGGTCACACTTCTCGCCGTCAGCGTTCTCCACCAGTACGGAGATACCCGAAACGGTCTCGGTAAAGGAACCCTCGGGAGCCTCGCCCTTCACCACGGTGGCCTGGGAGGTGATAAACACCAGCGCCAGCTTGTCGGCAAAGGCGTTCAGCACGTTGTACTGGGCCTCGTCGTTCGTGTAGACGGTAACCTTGGCGTCCAGAGACTTACCGATCATCTTGGCGGCGCGGGCCAGCTCCAAAGCCTTCATGACGTCGTCGCGGAGCACGAACAGCTCGTCCAGACGGGCGGCCTCGGGGAATACCAGAGCATCATTGTAAACAGGCATCTCGTTGAGGAACACACTGCGGCTGTCCTCGGCGGCAGCGTGGGGCATAGCCTTCCAGATCTCCTCGGCGGTGAAGCAGAGGATGGGTGCCACCAGGCGGGTCAGCGTAGACAAAACGGTATACATGGCGGTCTGTCCTGCACGGCGGGAGGCAGAAGCCTTGCCGTCGGTGTAGAGACGATCCTTGGTGATGTCCACGTAGAGCTTAGACAGGTCGTTGGTGCAGAAATTGTTGATGGCGTGGTATGCCATGTGGAACTCATAGCCGTTGTACGCGTCGCGGCAGGTCCTCACCAGCTCATTAGCGCGAGCAATGACCCACTTGTCGATCTCGTGAAGATCGGCGGCGGCTACCATGTCGGTATCGGGATTGAAATCGCCGATGTTGGCCAGCAGGATGCGGGCGGTGTTACGGATCTTACGATAGACCTCGGAAAGCTGACGGAAGATAGCATCCGAGCAACGGACGTCCACGTGGTAGTCGCAGGAAGCGGCCCACAGGCGGAGGATATCCGAGCCGTACTTATTGATGATCTCGGAGGGATCTACACCGTTGCCCAAGGACTTGTGCATCGCACGGCCTTCGCCATCCACTACCCAACCGTGGGTCAGCACCTGCTTGAAGGGTGCGCCCTGATCCAGAGCGCCTACAGAAGTAAGCAGGGAGGACTGGAACCAACCGCGGTACTGGTCAGCACCCTCCAGATATACGTCAGCGGGCCACAGATCGGGGGTGCGATACATAAGGCAGGCGTAGTGAGTGGAACCGGAGTCGAACCAGCAGTCCAAAGTGTCCTTCTCCTTGGTGAAGGTCTTGCCGCCGCAATGAGGACAGGTAAAGCCCTCGGGGATCAGCTCCATGGCCTCCTTCTCAAACCAAACGTTAGAGCCAAACTCGTCAAACAGCTTCGAGATCTTCTCAATGGAAGCGGGGGTGGAAACGGGCTTCTCACAATCACAGCAGTAGAACACGGGAATGGGCAGACCCCAACGGCGCTGACGGGAGATACACCAGTCAGATCTCTCGCGGATCATGGACTCCATGCGATCACCGCCCCATGCGGGGAACCACTCCACGTTCTCGATGGCCTTGACGGCCTGATCCTTGAAGGACTCGACGGAGCAGAACCACTGGGGAGTGGCACGGAAGATGACGGGCTTCTTGCAGCGATCGTGGTGAGGATAGGAGTGCATGATCTCCTCGGAGGCGAAGAGCATACCGCTCTCAGCCATGTCGGCCTTGATGATGGGGTTAGACTCTTCGGTCTTCATACCGGCGTACTTCCCTGCATAGTCGGTGTGGCGGCCGTAATCGTCCACGGGCACCACCAGCTCCATGCCGTAGCGCATACAGGTCTGGTAGTCGTCAGCACCGAAGCCGGGGGCGGTATGGACGCAGCCCGTACCCGAATCCATGGTAACGTACTCGGCGTTGACCAGGCGGGAGGTCTTGTCCAGGAAGGGGTGCTTGGCCAGCATATTCTCAAAGAACTGACCGGGATAGGTAGCCAGCACTTCATAATTCTCAAAGCCGCCCATCTTCATGGTCTTCTCCATGAGAGCCTCGGCCATGATGTAGGTCTCGCCGTTCTCGGCCTTGACCAGCACGTAGCTATCGCGAGGATGCAGACAGATACCCATATTGCCGGGCAGGGTCCAGATAGTGGTGGTCCAGATGACGAAGAACATCTTGGACTTGTCAAAGCCTTCCAGCTTGCCCAGATCGTCGTGTATGGGGAACTTGACGTAAACGGAGGTACAGGGATCGTCCTTGTACTCGATATCGGCCTCAGCTACGGCGGTGGCGCAGAAGGGGCACCAGGTAACGGGCTTCAGACCCTTGTAGATGTAGCCCTTATCGAACATACGGCCGAAGATCTTGACCTCCTGGCCCTCGAAGTGGCGATCCATGGTGCGGTAGGGGTGATCCCAATCACCAACGACGCCCAAGCGCTTAAATCCTGCCATCTGCTTCTGGATGAAGTCCTCGGCGAAAGCCTCGCAAGCCTTGCGGAACTCAGGGACAGTCATATCCTTGTTCAACTTCTTCTTGGAGTTCTCGATGGCGCGCTCAATGGGCAGACCGTGGTTGTCCCAGCCGGGGACGTAGGGGGTATAGTGTCCCATCATGGCCTGAGAACGGACGATGAAATCCTTCAGGGTCTTATTGAGGGCGTGACCCATGTGGATAAAGCCATTGGAGAAGGGAGGGCCGTCGTGGAGGATAAAGGGGGTCTTATCCTTGTTCTTCTCCAGCATGGCATTATAGAGGTCGATGGTCTCCCAATACTTCAGGGTATCGGGCTCACGCTGAGGCAGACCTGCCTTCATGGGGAAGGAAGTCTGAGGCAGATTCAGAGTGCTGTTGTAATCCTTGGACATTGGTTTTCAAAGCTCCTTATGTTAAGTTAATCGTTACTGTTTATGAATATCGGCGGGATACGCCGCTATTATCAAATTTATAGGTTAAGGCCACCGATAGGCATCGGTGCGGAAGATGAATTTCGGGATGGTGGGTTGCCGATCGAAGACCACGATAAGGTATTCATCACCCTCTGTGGCGCGCTCCGTAATCTTCCGGCCCACAATGAATTTTTCCATACCGTCAAAGTAAAGCACGTCGCGGAATTCAGGACGGCGGTACAAACGGCCATTTCTGTAATGCCACCGCATACCTTGGTACTCGTCGCGGGAGATGGTATGCAGCTCCCTCTTCACAATGCGATATTTTCCGCTGTATGCGGCGCGATACTTTAAATAGTCCCATACGTGGTAGGCGATAAAACCGGCCGCAACGAGCCAAATCATAATGAGAACCAGCCAAGCGATTACAGGGTAATTCCCGGCCAGCGTATGGTTTTTCAAATAGAACCCAAGCCCCGTCAAAACCCACACGGCAAGCAGTGAACAAACCAGCATCATGATCATCGTAGTCAAGCCTAAACGAAGGCTTTCGTTAACCTTTTTTCGGATGACTTCATCCGTCAGCCTTGGGATCTCGTTGTCCGAGCTGTATTTATCGTAGGGGTTCATATCGTATCTCCTTAGGGGTAATCAACGGACAGCCCACTCTGTCTCCATCATACGGGACACAGTAATCTCACGGGCACCGAACAGATCAAAGACCTGCATCTTCGTGTGATAGTGAGACAAGAGAGGGGCGTGATAGCGCAGATCCTGTTGCACCTCGTCAATATCCGCGATCAAAGCGTACTGACCGCCGTCCTCCGCTTTGCACAGCGGGAACAGGGTCTGCTCCAGGGAGCGCTCCTTCAGCGCCTCCATAATCTCGTTTTCTCCCTCGGGATCGTACCGCAGAATACCGATGGCCATGCCGTATTTTTTGCAGCCCTTCTTGAAGGCTTCGGTCTTTTCGGGAGACAACCACGGAAGGATTTCCGCTTCGCTCCACGGGGCATCGTTGGTGTCCAACACCAAAAACTTATGGGACAGGCAAAAGGCCATATTGCGGGCAACGGTATTCGTCACCAAGCGGAGGAAGAATTCGGGCTTGTAGCGCATTTCCATCTGCACCACGGTTCCCTGCTCGCCCTCGACGTGGTGAATGATCACCTCGTCGTACTTGGCGTACATCCAGTCTTTCCAGTCCTCCCGATACTGCTCACCGCCCCTATTCATGCACCAATCATAGCTATAGTCATAATTGTGGTTCCACAAGCTCAAGCTCATGCGGAGCAGGGACTTGAATCGGCGGGGAGAGGGCTTGACCTCACAGCGGTAGATGCAGGAGCCGTCCAAGGTCATTTCGGAGAAATGCCCGTTCAGGCTGATATCCCGCTTGGACAACGGCTTGAACCGCGTACATCCGGGACATTTCTCGTTGATGATCGCCCGCAGACGGTTGTTATAGGTCTTCTGATCCATCCGCTCCACCTCCGCAGGATAGACCGCGTAGGGCGAAGGAATGGTAAAGGGAACAGGCTCGTCGGCATACCCCGTCAAGAAGTAGGGCGCCAAGCAAAGCCCCTTCTCCTGGGGCCAGGAACGGTCGTGATTGTTCTCATGCAGACAGACCGTCTCCACCACAAGAGGAAAATGCTGGGACATAAGCCAATCGCGGAACTCCGAAAAGTCCGCAAACCCATCAGGCAGCAGAGCATATTGCCCCGCGCAGTAAAAGCCTTGCTCCATAACCGCTCCTTATTCTACCGAGCTTGCTCGGCGATTTTGCATTTTGCATTTTCAGATATACTTCTCCGCCGAAAGCCGCATCCGTCCCTTTTTGGTCTCGCCGTCAAAGGACAGCACCGAAAACTTACCCACGCCGCGCACGGACAGCACGCAAGGGGGCTCCACGGTGGCATCGCAGGCCTCAACGGTCTCGTAATTGAGATCCACCAGTCCACTGCGAACAGCCGTTTGCGCCTTCTCGCGGGAAAAGTTGGTCAGTGCCGCTACCACGCAATCAAGGCGGGCAGAGGCCACGGTATCGCGGATCGGGGAACTCTTTCTTTGAATTTCAGGTGCCGAGCCTGCGGGAAGCTTGGCGGTGCGAACTGTGTCACCCGATACATGGATCAGATCGGTCACGAGAAAATCCGCTATCTCACCCTTGCAGGCAAGATAAGCATGATGCTCATCCGGCACAAAGATATCACCCAGCACGTCCCGCTCCAAGCCCAAGCCGAGAACCGAGCCGAGATAATCACGATGGTTCAGATTTCGAAAGCCTGAGCCCTTCACTAAAAGCAGGCAGACAGCCTCGGAGATCTGAGCCGCCAGATCATCCAGTCCGGCTGCTTCAAGCGCCCCCGCAGGATCGTGGGTCAACGCCTCAGCAGTCACCATCCCTGCCGTATAATCGGGCAAGAAGACCAACCGCCGTCGTTCGGGTAAGAGTCCGTTGTCGGACAAGGCAAATCCGCCCACAAAGCAGGCAGTACCCTCTCTCAGGCGGGCATCACAGTAGGACGCGGCGTACAACACCTCGCGGGGTGAGAGGAAGGCCGTCACGGCCATCTCTCCACGCTCCGCCAGGCGCATAAGATCCTCAAGACGGGCATAAAGCTCCCGTATCTCTGGCGCGTTAGAATAGATCACAGCCATAGGTATAGGTCAAAGCGGGGAAATTCCCGACAGGATCAAATTGATAAGGGACAGGATCAAGGTGGTGATAAAGAAGGACATATCCACGGGCAACCCTTGAAACCACCCGAAGCGTTGACAAAGCGCACGCACGGGGATGATGAGGGGCTCGGTGAGAATATACAGCAGGTGGAGCAAAGGGGATTCTCCCTCTCCGTGGAAAAACCACGACAGGATAGCTCTCACCAGCATCGCCAACAGCACGATGTCCAAAAAGATGATCACGAACTTGATCATTACGTAAAGGCCTGCCACTAATGAATTCTCCTCTCAAGGGACGCGGACGGCAAAGGCCGCGAACCCCTCTTATTCTTCGTCGTAATCCTCGTAGTCCTCGGCGTACTCGTCTTCTTCTTCATAGACTTCGTCATCCGCCTCGTCCTCCTCGGGGATCTCCAGCTCATCCTCGTCGATCTCCACGTCAGCGGGGATCAGCAGGAGGTTGTTGCCGTTCCAACGGCGCAAGGTGGCACCCAGCGCCTGCACAGCACCCATGACATAATCCAAAAGACGGACCATATCCTCGGTCTCTACCAGATTTTCAATGTTTACGATGACCACGTGGCAATCAGCAACACCGCCCACGATCTCAGCGCGCAGATCACGGTAGCTCTCGGGAGCAAAATACAGCGTGCCCTTGTTCACGGGAGCGGCAGGCTTCTCGGGAGCCTTTTCAGCTCTGCGACGGATAGGCTCATCGTCATAACCGCGGTCGCGGTAGCTGCGGGCGTTATCCTCTTCCTCGTACACGTTGCTGTGGTAGCTGCGTCTGTCATCCTCGTAATCATCACGGGGCTGATCTTCTACGGGACGGCGGCTGATATAAAGCTCGTCGTCACGATCCTCACGGCGGTCATCCCGACGGTCGTCACGACGGTCGTCACGACGCTCAGAGCGGCTGTAATAGCGGTTGTTGTAGCCGCTGTCCAGATCCTCAGGTTCGCTGTACTGATTGTTCTTCTTAGAAAAAATGCTCATGTGCTTTACCTCTTTCGTTGTATTTATACTCAAAAACTATCTACTGTCAAACAATTTCAGGCTTTTGGAACAAGCCTCGCCCCACACGCACCATGGTGGAGCCCTCGGCGGCGGCGGGGATATAGCTTTCCGACATACCCATAGACATCACCATGGGCTCGTCAGCCATGGGCAACTCCGCCCAGACGGACTCGCACAGGCGACGGGTATTTCCGAAAATGACACGGTACTCATCTTCGGTGGACTTGGGGGCCATGGTCATAAAGCCCCGAAGGGCAAGATGGGGATACTCTCCACCGACGATACGGTGGGCCAAAGCTCGTGTATCCTCGGGGTCAACGCCGCTTTTGCTGATTTCGCTCCCCGAGTTGATCTCAATGAGCACGTCCATGACGCGCCCGATCTTGGCACATTGTTTTTCAATCTCCTTCGCCAGCTTTTCCGAATCCAGAGATTGAATACAGTCTACCTTGTCGGCGATGTACTTGACCTTGTTGGTCTGGAGGGTACCGATAAAATGAATGGAAAGCCCTTCCCTGTCCAGCCGATCGTATCGCTCCAAAAGCTGCTGCACCCGATTTTCGCCCACGTGATCTATGCCACAATGGCGATGCAGGTAATTGATCTCCTCCACGCTTCCGCTTTTGATGGCGGCCATAAGGGTGAGGCGCGAGAGATCCTGTCCGTTCGCCTCGCAGGCCCTTTGCAGGTCTTCCCTGACGCGGCGAACATTATGTTCAAGATAGGTATAGTCCATACGACCATTCCTTTCAATTCAGCTAATCATTTTTCCTTCGTAAAGCCCTGTGCCTCGGGTGATGATCTTGTCGTTGAGATTCAGGTAAGACCATCCGTCGGCGGTAAGCTTGTCTTTTTCTTCCTCAGGCAGGGCGTCCAGCATGATTCGGACATCCTCATACGTAGCCGCCACGGTATACCCGTCTCTGGCCACCTTGATGTGGACCTTGCGGAACTCTACCACGTTGCCCTCCAGGATATACACGCCCGTCACCGTTTTTCCGTCGGGAGCCGCCAAGCTGACCAGCGCCTCGTTAGGAATACGGTAGCCGCTCTCGCTGTCGGTAATAGTCTGGGCCGAAAAACGGCGGTCAAATGCAAAGCCATCAGGCATGGCGTTGGCCTTAAAGACCAACAGGGCGCCGTCTGCGGTAGGCTCCATACGCACCACGGTCATGGTGATCTTAGTCTCCGAGCCATTGTCACAGATCATGTCGTAGCTGTCACCCACCGCAAAGGCGGTCTTGGCAACGTCGGCAAGGCTGACGTAAGCGGCGGCGTACCAGGTGGCACTGTAGACCATCTTCCCCGCTCCGCCGTTTTCATAGCTTTGGGCAGAGGTTTCGGTCAAGGCAAGAAATTCTTCGGGGGACATGGTCATGACCTTGTCCACGTCAAAGAGCAGCTCAAAGCCGTCGGTATCGTAATAGTAATATCCGCTTTTTGATGCGTTGATCTGGCCGCTGGCAGGATAGCCCTCTACCAGGGAAGCCATGGCCGCTTTCAGTGCGCTCACGCTTTCGGTTGTCGATTCAGTGTTCCCGATCAAGGCCGCATATTGTGCCAGGCCCTTGCGGACCTGCTCGGCAGATCCCGCAGCATGGTCCAGGTGACCGCCGTCAGCGGAGGCCAACAGAGACAGATACGCCCGGTCGATCTCGTTTTTGACTGCGTGTAAATTCTCGGGGGTGGTATCTCCCGACAAACGATCCGCCAGCCCGATACGCTGAGCGTACAGGCGGAGAAGCGCTTGCATAGCCTCTGTATCTTGAGTTGCGTTATAAGCGGTGGCAATGGGAGCACCCACGCCCACACGCTCGCCGTCGTACACGTGATACTGATACAGGTTGCCCTGAGACGGAAGCACCTCCTCGTCGCGAAAGACGAACAGGTCGAGCGAAACGTAAGACTGCTCGGTGATCTCCTGGGTGCGGAGGGTATCAAGTCCTACGGCAATATGGGAAACCAACTGATATACGGAAAAGACGATGAGCCCCAGCATGAGCAAGATAAAACCCACACGGACAAGGAAATGAGAATATCCATCCTTCAAAAGACCGCGGGCTTTTTTGGTTGTTTCACCGACCAATCGCTTCACGAGGCGCCTCCTTTCCTAATTTCCTGTAAATCAATACTTTATTATATCACAAAAACCCGTTTCGGAAAATAGCTTTTCCGCATTGTTTACAATATCTTCAAAATCTTTTATGCCTGTTTCTCCGTCCATCCCGAGCCACGTCACGTAGCTCTTGGCAGAAAACCAGGTGATCTGTCGTTTGGCGTAGTGTCGTGTAGCTGTCTTCAGCGTCTCGGTGACTTCCCCAAGGGTCGCCTGACCGTCCAGATAGGGGAACAGCTCCTTGTAGCCGATGGCTTGTGCCGCTGTGGGGCAAGTTTCAAAGACTCCCATTTCGCGGAGTTTTTTCGTCTCCTCCACAAGGCCGTCGGCCAGCATGATATCCACGCGGCGGCCAATGCGGTCGTAAAGGATCTCCCGATTTTGGTATTGAAGTCCGATCACCAAGGCATTGTACGGAGACTCCACCTCGCGTGAGCGGCGATCCAGCTCGCTCTTGGTACAGCCTGTCGTGCGGTATATCTCAATCGCGCGCACCACCCTTTTGACGTTGTTGGGGTGGGTGGTCTCCGCCGCCTCGGGATCCACCTCGCAGAGCATAGCATGGAGCGCCTCGGCACCGTGGGTCTCGGCGTATTCTGTCAGTTCGCGGCGCAGATCAAGGTCAACGTCGGTGACTTCAAAGCTGCCACCCCTCAAAAAGCCGTCCAAATACAGCCCCGTACCGCCGCAAAAGATAGGCAATTTGCCTCGGTTCAAGATATCCTCCACCGCCGCCTTAGCATCCTTGGCGTAATCCGCACAGGAATAGCCCTTCGGGTCGGTGGGATCCAGAAAATCCATGAGGTGATGAGGTATTCCCTGCTTTTCCACCTCGGTGGGTTTGGCCGTGCCAATATCCATATACCGATAGAGCTGCATGGAATCACAGGAAATAATCTCACCATTCAGTCGTTTGGCAAGTTCAATAGACAATCCCGTTTTGCCGCTTGCCGTTGGGCCGACAATGGCTAAAACGGGCATTTTTTTGTTTTCCAATCGGCTCACAGATCGATCACCTGGGTGCCATTCATGGTGACGTAATGCTCCTTGACGCCGATATCTGCCATCCAGCCCTGTACCTCGATGGTCTTCCAGCCGTGGGTGTTGTAGCCCAGTCCCGCATCGTTATCCCACAACCACTTGGGAGTGTTCCACAGGCACGCCGTAGGAGCGATCGCTTCATACACACGCTTCTCCACGCCGCTCTGACCGTGATGAGCCATCTGAACGAAATCGGCTTTCATCTTGTCGGTGCCCTCGTAGCAGGCAAGCATTCTGTCGCCCTCCTCAACACCCGCGTCGCCCAACCACATAACGGTCTTGCCGCCCAAGGTCATTTTCAGGACAAGGGATGCGTTGTTGGTCACGTTCATGTGAAGCTCGGGATTGGGAGAATAGAGGCACTCAAAGTGCGCCTCGCCCACGTCGAAGGTATCGCCCTTGGTCACCACGAGGATCTTATCCGCATAAAGGGGTAGATCCTTGTAGAAACGAGCCAGGCAGGGGTCAGCCCAGGGCTGGTTTTTGGTGATAAACTGCAAGGAGGGGAAATTGTAGCAGACCTGATCCACCTCCACGGCCTCAGGCATGGTCTCCATGATCTGGAGGAACGCGCTGATATGATCCATGTGGGGATGGCTGAGGATCCAGGCGTCCACGTGGGGAATGTCCTGGCCCGTCACGTTCTTGAGATAATTTATGGTATTCTCCGCGTCCTGATCGTAGCCGCCGTCAATGACGATGACCTTTTCGTCAGAAGTGGTAATGATAAAGCTGTTCATTTGGGTGCCGGTAACGCCTTCCAGCATATGAATGGTGTTGTTCATGGGTAGAGTCCTCTTTTCTTAGGGTTTGCGCGGTGGTCGCGATAAATTTCGGGAAATATACATTCCCTGTTTATTATACATCTTATTATATGAACTGTCAAGTGAAACAGGCAAAAAAGAGAGGTGAAAGAAGAAAATTTTTATATCATAAATTGTTGTTTATGGGGGCGCTTTGAATGAGGCCCCCTCCGGGAGGGGGCTCCCGACGAAGTCGGGTGGGGGAGCCCGCGTTAATAACGGCAACTTGTTACCCGGCAAAGAGCATTAGCCTT
>JAFTIL010000066.1 GCA_017456905.1 Clostridia bacterium | reverse complement strand
GATAGCCGCTGAAAGCGGCGTGCGTCACGATGGGAGTTGGGTTCTGAGGGAGAACCGTAGGTTCTATCCCTCAGCGGCGCTTCTTTTGTAACTTTTCTTCCGCTGTAGGAAGAAAAGTTAGTAAGATAAACAACAATTTACGCGTTAAACTTGTCCGAAAGCTTGTACTGAATACAGGGGCATCCATTCTCAATGGGGTACACGATCTCGTTGGGCGCGGCCCACTTAACGGCGTTCTGAATGATGCGCTGAACGTAAGGATTATAGAAGGAGCGGCAGAACTCGTGTCCGGGCTGGAAGTAGAAGACCTTGCCCGCGCCGCGGTAGTAGCAAAGACCCGAACGGAAGATAAAACCGTCCTCATACCAGCCGCCGAAGACAAGCTCGTCAGGCTGAGGCACGTAGAAGGGCTCGCAGTACAGCTCCTCAAAAAGCTCAAAATGATCGGGAATACCTGCAGCAATGGGATGTGCGGGCATCAGATTCCACATGATCTCGTTCTGATCTCTTCCCCAGGATAGATTGCCGTTGGTACCCACCACCTGCTTGAACACCTTAGAATGATGTCCCGAGTGAAGCACGATGAGGCCCATCTTGCCCATGTAAACACGCTGACGGATGCGCTCCACCAGCCCGTCGTCTACCTCATGGTGAGCCATATGACCCCACCACAAAAGCACGTCGGTGCTGTTCAATACGTCATCGGGAAGCCCCTGGTCGGGATCGTCCAAAGCCGCCAGACGCACGTTCAGGGTAGGATCGGGATCCAGGAAGGACTTGATAAGCCCGTGAATACCGTCAGGATAAATGGCCTTGCAGGCTTCTTCGTATCTCTCGTGACGGAACTCGTTCCATACGGTTACGTTTAAGATCTTTTCGGACATCATTGTTTCTCCTTTTGTATATGGATTTTAGATTTCAATGGTCAACCCGTCGTAAGCGGGCGTAACACCCAAAGGCGCAAGGGTCTTTTCAAGGGTCTCATGATCGGTATGAAGGGTGCGCGCCAAATGCGACACGTAATATTTCACATCGGGGGCAAACCGATCGTATTTGCGGAACATCTTCAGCATCAGCTTGAGCATATCCAGGGTGTTATGCTCAAAGCTGCGCCAGTCGTCGGGGGCGATCTCTCCACAGGTCAGCTCAAGGACAGCCGTGTTGACGGCCTGCTCACGGATGATATTCCAGGATTCCGTAGGCACCCACGCGCTGTCTCCTGTCCACCAAAGGATGCGGTCGCCTTGCTTGATGAGGTACATCCGTGCCGTCTCCTCGGGGTATTCGGTGACGTGATTGGCGCGAAGCACCGTTACCTCATAGCCGCCGATTTGATATACGCTGCGCAGAGACGTCTCAACGAAAGCAATGCGCGAAGCCGTCTCCTCCCCCAAAGCC
Source organism: Clostridia bacterium (assembly GCA_017456905.1). GTDB lineage: Bacteria > Bacillota > Clostridia > Oscillospirales > CAG-272 > CAMEON01. The sequence continues at coordinate 1,963 of JAFTIL010000066.1, read as the reverse complement.
TTGCGAAGTCTCACAAGACATACGGGGTCTCCCCACAAAGTGCAATCCTTGTCCACGCACAGCCGTTTCACGGTTTCGGCGTTGAAATGATCGCCGTGAGAGTGGGTGACTATGATGTTCTTTACGTTGTCAAACATATGAGGCGTGCCGTTATGTTCGGCAAAATGAAAGATATGAGGGCCGGGATCAATGATGAGATCGTCGTTGATCAGCGTCCCCGAAAAACGGCGGAAGGGTGCGTCCGAAGTAAAGGCGTTGATATCCCAATCGGCGGCACCCGTACCGAGGAAGGTCAGTTTCATAAGGATGTTTCCTTTCCGTGTGATCTGTCTATATCATACACGATTACGAGATATTTTTCAAGTGGTTTTGGAAAATTCAAAGGTGGCCTTATGTCAAAAATTAACGCTCGATCACCTCTGATCGGCTCCAAGAAAAAATCTCAAAAACCCCCACGAGCTTACCGCTGAGTTTGTCTATAAGGGATGGAGGGGAAGATATTTTTGCCTTCATCTTTTCGAGGGCTTCTCGGTCATCATCCTCGTCGTCCGTGAACTGATACAGCCATTGATTACCCGCAGGCCTGTGGTCATCGTAGTCATCCCTGTTTTTATAACGCAGGATGGCCACCAGTTCATTATTCAGAATGGTATTGATCGCGGAGGGAACCATATCCGGATCCATATGTCCCGATATTTCTGCTTGTCCAAACCACAGGGTGCAGGCATCCAACCATTTGTGTTTGCCACCGGCTTGCAAAGATACCGAAAAACGAGGCTCGGCGGGATTGGGAATGAGAAATTCCATCACAGCCTCTCCCTTGTCGGTGGTATCGTAGATCACACGTGGACGATAGGCCGAAAAGGTCTTAGTTAAAAACGAAGCATATTCTTCAAGGGTGTATTGGGGCATGGGGACCTCCTTAGAAAACTTTCAACCAACGCTTGCAATTTTTCGCGAAATATGGTATAGTATTATTATACACGATTTTTGTGTGAATTGCAATCGTTTGAGCCAAAATAATCAGAAAAAGGATACAGATATGGAACAGATCTATACTATCCCCGTCAACGAAGCCTTTGAAGCTTCCCGCGATGATCATACCTGCGGTTGTCCCATGTGCGCCATTTACCGCAAGCTGGAGGAAAATGAACTTGATCTCATCCTCGGTGCCTCCATGATGGAACCCGACTGCCGCATCAAGACCAATGAGCAGGGCTTCTGCCGTCTCCATTATGATCTCATGTTCGTTCGAAAGAACCGCCTGGGCATGGCGCTCACGTTAGAGAGCCATCTGAAGGAGCTGCAGGGCGATATCAAGGAAGGCTTGCTCGGCACGCCGGGATCCAAGCCCGTCAAGCGGATCTCTGCATTGGAAGGGAACTGCTATGTCTGTAAGCGGATCGGCTATCATTTCGAGCATATGCTGGAGACGGTGGTCTATCTATGGGACAGCGATGAGGACTTCGGCCCCAAGCTGGACGCCCAGCCTTATTTCTGCCTCCCTCATTACCGTCGGCTTTTGGAATATGGACAAAAGCGCCTCGGCAAAAAACGTCTTGCCCAATTTGTCAGTGCCTGTGACAAGGTGGTCAACAATTACATGGAGACCCTCACGGAGGATGTAAGCTGGTTCTGCAAGAAATTTGATTACCGCTATGACGAGGAGCCTTGGTACAACTCCAAGGACGCCGTTGAGCGAGCTATCAAATTTTTAAGATCGGATATTCATAATAAATAAATTGTTGTTTAGCGGAGTACGCCTGGGAGGCCCTTCTTGAAAGAAGTGCCCCCCAGACCCGCTCCAAGAATCTTTAGCAAAAATTATTTTGCCAAGAGATCAAACAGTAGGTAGAAATTGTAAAGTTCTTGACCCGCCGGGGAAAGTTCGCATCACGGCAAACACCTCGTTTACCGCCCATGTGGTGCCCCTACCCCACAAATATATCCCAATGCCCCCTCG
>JAFTIL010000065.1 GCA_017456905.1 Clostridia bacterium | reverse complement strand
TGAGAAACCGCAAGATACACATCCCCCGTCTGTTCCGCAGGAGCTTTCCAAGTACGACAATGAGTACATTACATATTGCATTGAACAGGAAAAGACCATCAGCGAACTGGAATCGGGGTTACATACCAACGATGACCCCGGAGAAATTGCGAAGAAGGCACTTGCAGCAGCGTGTGCATTTTATGACGCAGATTGGGCGGGCGTTATTGAGATTGACTTGGAACTTAACATTTGGGCTACCGGATGGTGGTACAATATCGACCCAACTGTGAAGAAGTTGGAGAAGCTACAGGAATTTGAGAACCTTATGGTTATGCCGAGCATTGTCGAAGCAATCAAAAAGCAAAAACCAATCATTATATGCGACATTGAGGACATCGCAAAATCCTCTCCGAAAGAGTATGAGGTGTATAAGCGATTGGAAGCGCACTCTATTATGGCAGTACCTTTTGGACCGAAGCCTATGGGGTTCTTGGCTATCCGAAATCTCAAAAGGTATAACAATCGGACAAGCACTCTCAATATCCTTGCTTACGTTCTTCATCGTGCCATTGCACAGAAAAACACTATGGAAAGAGTCAGAATGGCTCTTACGCCGGATGAAATCAAGACCGACAACGATGTAATTATCAACTTCTTCGGAGGTATGGAAATCACAACGTCAGCAGGCGTGTGGAAAGAACAGGATTTTAACTCTCCCAAGAGCAGCCGTGCCGTTGCTTACATCATGCTCAACAGAAAAACGTCTCACTCCGCATTAGCTATTGCCGATGCTTTGTACCCGGAAGATGGTTCCGACATCGACACAATCAATAAGAACATTCGTGGTTATATATACCGCTTTAGAAAGTCGTTTGAGCCGATCTGCAAGAGCAAGCTCATAGAATATACGCCAAACGGCTATAGATTAAGTCCGTCAGCGAACGTAATGAGCGATCTGCAAAAGTTTGAGAAGCTGTGGAAGCAGGTGCAGCAGGATATTCCCATCCCGCAAAAAGTCCACTCCTTGAAACACGCAATCAAGCTGTATAAAGGGCACGTTTTAGGAGCTGCCTGTGATGACCATTGGATTGTCAGCATAGCAACAGATTATAAGATGAAGTACATCGCTATGGTCGATGAGCTTCTTTCCATTTTTGCACGGTTTGAAGATTACGACGGTATTCATCACTTTGCTACCCAGGCATTAAATCTTGTGCCCGAAAACGTAAAGGCACAGTATTGGCTTGTGTATTCAATCTACCATTCCGGTGTTGTGGCTCTCGCCAAGAGGGAGATAGAAAAAGCCAAATGCCGGTTGACCTCGGAAGAATTTGATACGCTCCAAAAGTTCATTTGCAAGGATGAATCACTTCCATACGGACAACTATTTGACTGAAAACTAAATAACCAATGCAGCAGAGGGTGCGAAACGCTAAAAGGGTTCGTACCCTCTGTTTTTTTGTCGAAAAATGACCATTTGACTCTCGTGCGACACCCCATGCGACTTTCGTGCGACACCTCTTTTTCTCATTTGACTCTCGTGCGACGCAAACGGGGGTCATTTGACTTTCGCGCGACTCTCATACGACTTTCAAGCGACACCCGTAAGTTAGCCTTTAGGGGCAAAAGCTCTAAAGACTAATTTGCGGGGGTTTTTATTTTGACCTACATATTCCTTAACCGGGGTGCTTTTGCAACACGCAGAAGCGCCCCTTCTTTTTTTGTCAGCCGTAGTACGGTACACGGTTGCCGTGATCCTCCGAACTGAAATTTGACTTTACCCAAAATCAGATTTCAGAAATTCGGAGGAAAACATAATGACAACCAAAATCAAATTTGAACTTGAACAGGCTTTCAAGGCAGAGTGCAAGGTGATCGACCTCAAGCACGAATACACCGGATACAGAGAGAACATCAGATGGGCAATCGCTACAGCCCTTACAGAAACAGCCCTCAGATCGAAGTACGGCGAGATCGTTTCACAGTATGAACCGTTCATGCTTCTCACAGAAGAACACGCCAAGATCTTCGTGCAATTCCACAGTCATGAAAGAAAACACAAACTGCGCAACGCAGAGCACGGTGATGCTTTCGGCTATGAAGATGGCGAAATGGAGAAGTACCATCCCGAACTGATTGAGAATCCTTTTGACCGTCTTTTTGACGATCAATGTGATTCCGACGATTTGTATAAGGCATTGGACAAGCTGAAGCCCATCCGCCGTGAAAGGGTTATCAAGCACTACATACACGGCATCAGCATCGTTGAAATTGCAGAGCAAGAGGGGGTATCTCCCCAGGCAGTTCAGCAGAGTATCGCTCGCTCACTAAATCTTTTGAAAAATTTTTTGAAAAAACGTTGATTCTTGACATTTGAAATTCCGAATCAGTGAGAGGCATTGACCTCTACGATTATGAAAGTGAGAATTTACATTATGGAAAACAGAAAAGTTAAGCACGGCGACATCTTTTGTTATGACTTCGGAACCAATGAGGGTTCTATCCAGAACGGCATCAGACCAGCGCTTGTTATTCAAGCTAACAACTTCAATGCCAACAGCCCGACCACCGTTATTGCCGCTATTACCACGGCGCAGAAAGGAATGTATCTTCCTTCTCATATTTTCCTTGGTGAACGTTACGGGCTTGACCGTCCATCCACCGTTATGTTGGAACAGCTCCGCACGGTAAACCAAGATGACCTCGGTCCGTATATCGGAACCGTGGAAGATCACACCACTCTCAATGCTATCTCCAAGGCACTCAAAAAGACATACGGGCTGTGGTTCTACCAAGCGCCCAAGGACGATGTACGTTGCCTCTGCAGACGTTGTCTGGATGAATACAGAGACAGCAACGAGTACATCATCAGCCGCCGAGACCCGTTCCAGAAGGAAAAGGAACCCTGCGACAGATGCCGTCATCCCGGTTACGATTACGTTCTGAAACCTCGTCGCAAAAACTAAATATCCATACTTAACAGAAAGGGCTTGCAGTTCGCTGCAGGCTCTTTTTGACGTTCGCAGAAAAGTTACATTTGTGGCAATTATAAATTTTGGCGAGATAATTGTAATTTTGCCGAATTTGTGTTATAATGAATATGCTCCATCAAGGAGCACGACCTTTACATCCACCTTTGTATCCAAACATCAAAGCCAGTTGAAATGTAGGACAGAGCCAAGTATCACTTACTGAAAAAGAATAACGAAATTTTTCTCCGCCGATTTTTCAGAAAATTGATACCAAACTTTGATACCAAAACAGTACCAAACGGGCTGAGAACACAGAGAATACAGAGAAAAACGAAGCAAAACGAGAGAAATCTCACGGAAATTAGCCCAAAATAAGGCGAAAAGTAACTGTGGGAAAGAACTCGTAAGCGAGTGGGAATAATGACAAAAATGCCCGAAATCCCTTATATATCAAGGGATTTCGGGTTTTCTTTTTTTGTCGAGCGTACTACAATCGTACTAAATCGTAAAAGCTGACAGAAAATTTGCTATTTCTTCCTGCTTCTGCGGATAGAGGTGGAATACGTGTTGTTTGCACATTTCCAATAAATAAATTTGAACGGAAGAAATGAAAATTCCTTGCCGTTTTTTAATTTTCTCTTGACAAATCGCATACTTCGTGATATGATGTATTACATGAAAGGAGGTATCACATGGATATTCAACTGAAACGCGGTCTATTGGACGTATGTGTCCTCACTGCCATCAAAAGCGAAGACTCCTATGGATATAAGATCATCAAAGACATGAAGCCGTATTTGGACATGTCGGAATCGACCTTATATACCATTCTGAAACGCTTGGAGCTTGCCAAAATGCTAACGGTGCGCACTTCGGAACATGGTGGACGCCTCCGTAAATATTACCATATCACACCTGCGGGGCTCAAACGTATCGAAGAATTCAAGGAGGAATGGCGAGAGGTCATGTCCATCTACCAATTTGTTACAAAGGAGGATACACAAGCATGAATAAACAAAAGTTTATTTCCGAGCTTCGCATGAAATTATCGGGCCTGCCAAGTAAAGAAGTTGAAGACCGTCTGAGTTTTTATTTGGAGATGATTGATGACCGTATAGAAGACGGTATCACCGAAGAAGCCGCAATTGCCGAGCTCGGTTCTGTAGAAGAGATTGCCGCGCAGATCACAGCGGAAATTCCTCTCTCCAAAATCGTTAAGGAGAAAATCAAGCCCCAAAAGAGACTGCGGGCGTGGGAGATCGTGTTATTGGCGGTCGGCTCCCCTCTGTGGCTGTCTCTGGCTGTCGCGGCCTTGGCGGTGATCCTTTCCCTGTACGTTGTACTGTGGTCTGTTATCGTTTCACTATGGGCCGTGTTTGCGGCGGTGGCGATTTGTACTCCCGGAGGACTCGCGGCGGGGATTCTGTTTGCTTGTCAAGGAAATTTCCCCGTCTGCGCGTCCATGATCTCGGCGGCCTTAGTCTGCGGCGGCTTGGCAATTTTCCTGTTCTTCGGATGTATGGCCGCCACGAAGGGGACGGCCAAGCTTACGGGAAAGATCGCCTTGAGTATTAAAAAATGCTTTATGAGGAAGGAGAAAAAGGCATGAAAAGAGCAAAAAAGATCTGGCTGATCACAGCCGCTTCCCTTTTGATGTTGGGATGCGTCATTTTCGTAGCCGTGATGACCATGCTGAATTGGGACTTTACAAAGCTATCAACAAGCAACTATGAGACAAACACACATAAGATCAGCGAGGCTTTCCGTGACATATCCGTTGAGACCAACACCGCCGATATCACTTTTGTACCCACGGAAAATGCCGAATGCTTCGTGGAATGCTTCGAGCAGGAGAATCTGAAGCACTCGGTGACGGTAAATAACGGAAAACTGATGATCCGCGTGGATGACACAAGAAAATGGTATCATTTCATCAGTTTGGGCTTTGATTCGCCCAAGATAACCGTATACCTGCCCCGAGGAAAATACGACGCGCTGAGTGTAGAGTCGGACACGGGCGACGTGGAGATCCCCTCGGATTTCAGCTTTACGAGTATAGATATTTCGGAAGACACGGGCGACGTAAAATCCTTTGCCTCGGTATCGGGGGCTGTCCGCATACACACAAGCACCGGTCGCATACGGCTGGCGGACATCACGGTCGGCTCCATGGAACTGAAAACATCCACAGGCAACGTGATCGCATCGGATATCATCTGCGCGGGAGATATTTCGGTTACTGTCTCCACAGGAGAAACCCATCTGAGCGCCGTTACTTGTCAAAACCTCACCACCAAGGGCAGCACCGGAGCTTTGACCCTGGAACAGGTGGTGGCGAACGGGAATTTCAACATCGAGCGAAGCACGGGAGACGTAACCTTTGTTGGCTCGGATGCCGCCGAGATCTTTGTCTACACCGACACAGGTGATGTGGAAGGCATCTTGCTTACCGACAAGGTGTTTATCGTCAACTCGGATACGGGAGAAATAGATGTTCCCAACAGTATCACGGGCGGCAGATGCGAGATCACCACCGACACGGGGGATATTAAAATAAAGATTCATAATTAAAGGGAGGGGTGATCCCTCCCTCTTTTTGCGGGAAATTTTTGTTGATATCTTGTAATCCCCCCCATTTTATGCTATAATATGACAAATAAGAGGTCTCGACCTCGGTTTCGTTGTGGCTTGAAGCCATGGATATCGTCATCAGCGCTTTCTGCGGGGATATCAAGAAGATCAAGGCAAGCTCCTGGGTGATCGCCGCGCTGTTCGTGGCCATGCTGTTGACCCATTAAGACGAAACCTATTATCAATATACTTAAAGGAGGAACCCATGAAATTTCATTTTGAGTCTCTTGATCATCTTGATCTGGTATCAGGCACTTCATATCTTATGGATTTTGGCACAATAAATTCACAGCAAGATGCCGCATTAGCAGAAGGAAAATTGTTGTCGGCTTTTGGTCAACCGGCATTCACAAGTGTCAATTGCGAAAATTCCTTCAACTACGTTATTAAAGCTACTTCCGAGGACGGGAATACAGCCATCCTCAGCGTTTACAACATGGGCATGGTTCATATAGGAGCTGGTCAAGCAAATGATTTTACTCTCTCTGCGGCCCATGCGCTTGTTGAGTACGTGAATTCTTTTGCACCTGCGGATTACGAGCGTACCATTTACTATCTTGATTTCAATCTGCAGATCGACGTTCAGGTAAAAAACGGGAAGGTGATGATCAATCAATCTCAGATACCGCCTGAAAAGGCAGATGCGTTGTTTATGGAAATGTATCCGCCTTTTTGATGCCGGATGGTTCTTTCCCATCAAAATATAGTCCTTTATTAACAATATTATCAAAAACACTTCCGCAACCTAAAGTTGCGCCGTAGTTGGTAGACCGCAACCGCCCGTTATGTTATCATTGGGCCAAAGACCGCGGATCATCGGCGGTCGGTTTTCAGAACGGAGGATCATAGAAATGACCATTGGTCAAAGAATTTCAGAGCTGCGGAAAGACCACGGATATTCTCAGGAATACGTGGCGGAAAAACTGGATGTCAGCCGTCAGGCGGTGTCTAAATGGGAGTGCGACGCATCCGCGCCCGATACCTACAATCTCATCGCGCTTGCCGAGCTGTTCGGGGTGTCGGTGGAGTATATCGCGGTGGGTAAAAAGGAAGGCGAAACAAATTCGGAAAGCCAGGAGTCCGCAAGCCATCCCGTGACTGTGACCAATCATTTTAAGCAAAGCTTGGGGCTTTCCAACATTTTGGGTATCGTCTTTTTGATCTGCGGAATCGCCTGCGGAGTCTTGGCCATTATTTTGGTTGAGGACAGGTTATTGCCGATTGCACTTTCTTTATTTGTCTGCGCGGTGTTTAGCTTCATTCAGGTAAAGCACAAGCCTCTCGTGACTCTTTGGGGCTATTGGCTCTACTTTCTCCTTCTTGGGATCTTCGGCATGACCTCAAGCCCCTTTCTGATTTTCAATCCCGCAAATTACGGGGGCGGCATTAATTGGCACATAATCTTCGGCTATATCGATTGGATATGGTTTGCGTTCTGTATCGTTTACACGGTCATGTACGTCAGAAAGATCAAAAAGCTGAAAGAAAATGTGCCGATGGACGTCGAAAGGTCTTGAAAATCTTTAGCAAGTGTGGTAGAATTATTTCATACGGCGGCAGGATGCGGTGCGTCTTGCCGCTTTTTTGAGGAGGCAGAATGTACGCCAAGGTTTACATCGAGATCACCAATATCTGCAACATGGCTTGTTCCTTTTGCCACGGACACAGCCGCCCCAAGAGACTTATGAGCCATGAGGAGTTTTCCCGCGTGTTGGATCAGCTTGAGGGACAGACGAAATACATCTACTATCACCTCATGGGCGAGCCGCTCATTCATCCCGAGCTGCCCGAATTTTTGATGACCGCCAAGGCGCGGGGGTTTAAGTCCATCATCACCACCAACGGAACGCTGCTTTCCAAACGGAGCGACGAGATCATTATGGCGGGGGTACACAAGGTCAGCATTTCCCTCCACAGCTTTGAGGGACAGGATCAGGCCGCTTTTGAGTCCTATCTGCACGGGGTCACCGATTTTGCCGAAAAGGCCTCTAAAGCGGGCATCATTGTGGTATTCCGTCTTTGGAACCGAGGACACGACAGCGGACGAAACGACGGCATTTACGACTATTTGAGAGGCCGTTTTGAGGGAGAATGGGCGGAAAACACGCGAGGTATCCGCATCCGTGACAAGCTCCACTTGGAGTGGGGTGACCGCTTTGAGTGGCCCGACAAGGAAGCCCCCTTGCAGAGAGACGAGGTCTTCTGCTACGGTTTGCGGGATCATTTCGGCATCCTCTGCGACGGTACCGTGGTGCCCTGTTGTATGGACAGCGACGGGGTCATCAGCCTTGGAAACATCTATTCCGAGGAATTGACGGATATTCTTTCCTCCCCTCGTGCCAAAGCCATCGTGGAAGGATTTGAATGCCGCAAGGCGAGTGAAGAGCTATGCCGCAGATGCGGATATGCTCAAAGATTTGTTAAATAAGATATCCTCGATAGCTCATGGAGCGATTCGGGGATATTTTTATTGATATCTATTGACAAAACCTTTGCAGTATGATATAATAACATTTGTAATATAACGCCTGTCATAGGAGGAAGTATGCCGCCAAAAGTCAAAATCACAAAAGAAGATATCATTTTATCCGCCATGAATATTATCCGAACCCAAGGACATGAAAATTTGAATGCCCGATCATTGGCAGCTTTCCTGCACTGCTCCACACAACCCATTTTCTCCAATTTTACGAATATGGATGAGGTCAAGATGGCGGTGGTCGATGCGGCTGAGGCGTTGTACGAGGATTATATACGAGAGGACACAGAGAGCGGTCTTTATCCCCCTTACAAAGCAAGCGGTATGGCCTATATTCGCTTTGCTCTGGAGGAGAAAGAGCTCTTTAAGCTACTTTTTATGCGTGATCGCTCTGCTGAAGAGATCCCCGAGGAGACCGAGCTTGGCAAGACGGTAACCGCTATGGTACAGGAAAATACGGGGTTAGATGAGCTGTCAGCCAAGCTGTTCCACTTGGAAATGTGGGCATTCGTTCACGGGATCGCCACCATGGTAGCCACCGACTATCTTCTTCTGAATATGACTCTCGTCAGCCGTATGATCTCAGACGTTTATCAAGGACTTAAAATACGATTTGAAAAGGAGTGAGATTATGGAAGCCATCAGAATTCATCATCTTACCAAGGTCTACAAAGATGTCACGGCGGTGGATGATCTTAACCTTTCCATCCTAAAGGGCGAGCTGTTTTCCCTTTTGGGTGTGAACGGTGCGGGTAAAACCACCACCATTAAAATGCTGTCTTGCTTGGTAAAGCCCACGAGCGGCGACGCATATCTCAACGGAAAAAGCATTGTTAGCGAAGAAAAAGCGGTCAAGGCCATGATCGCGGTTTCTCCCCAGGAAACGGCGGTAGCACCGGGTCTGACGGTGTGGGAAAATCTGGCGCTGATGTGTGGAGTGCACGGCTTTTCAAAAGAAAAGAGCCAACGAAAAATTCGTGAGCTCATTGATCTTTTGGGACTGACCAATATCTCCCAAAAGAAGGCAGGTAAGCTGTCGGGGGGCTGGCAGCGGCGTCTGTCCATTGCCATGGCGCTCATCAGCGAGCCTGAAATCCTTTTTTTGGACGAACCAACGCTGGGTCTTGACGTGATCGCCCGAAGCGAGCTTTGGGATCTGATCAAAGCCTTGAAAGGCAAGGTAACCATCATTCTGACGACCCACTATATGGAAGAAGCCGAGGCTTTATCCGATCGTATCGCCATCATGAAGGATGGGGAGCTCCTGGTCTGTGCCACGGCTGAGGAGATCAAAGCACAGGCTGAGACGGACAAATTTGAAGAAGCCTTCGTGCGGATCGTAAAGGGGGTGAAGTCATGAGAATGCTGACGTTTGCGAGAAGAAATACGCAGGAAATTTTGCGTGATCCATTAAATCTTGGCTTTGGTCTTGGTTTTCCCATCGTCCTGATCCTGTTGCTCAGCGCCATTCAGGCCAACGTCCCCGTAAGTCTCTTCGAGATCGAGCATCTGACGCCCGGTATCACGGTGTTTGGACTGTCCTTTATGACCCTGTTTTCTGCCACCATCATATCCAAGGACAGAAGTTCTTCCCTGCTTCAGCGGTTGTATACAACACCGCTGACCGCCTTGGATTTCATCCTCGGTTACACCCTTCCCATTCTGCCCATCGCGGTAGCGCAGGCCGCTATATGCTATGCCGTGGCGTTGATCCTTGGTTTATCCTTCACGATCAATATTTTGTGGGCTGTTCTTTTCATTCTTCCCGTTTCCCTGCTATTTATCGGTCTTGGCCTGCTTTGCGGCAGCATCTTCACAGACAAACAGGTAGGCGGTATTTGCGGTGCCCTTTTGACCAATCTGACGGCCTGGCTGTCCGGCACGTGGTTTGATCTTGAGCTTGTGGGCGGTGTGTTCAAAAAGATCGCCTACGCGCTTCCCTTCGTTCACGCGGTGGAGATAGAGCGAGCTGTGCTGGCGGGTAATTTTGACGGCATTTTTCCTCACCTTTGGTGGATACTGGGATATGGTATCGTGATCTTAATTGCGGCGGTTCTTATGTTTTTAAGGCAGATGAAGAAATAAATTGTTGTTTAGGCGGCAGTGCCGCCGGCCAATGCCGGGGATGTTTAACCCGTGCGAACGACATCCCGCGAAGGGTCATTGGGAGGTTCTTGTGGGGTAGGGGCCCCACATGGGCGGTAAACGAGGTGTTTGCCGTGATGCGAACTTTCCCCGGCGGGTCAAGAACTTTACAATTTCTACCTGCTGTTTGATCTCTTGGCAAAATAATTTTTGCTAAAGGTTCTTGGAGGGGGTCTGGGGGGCACT
>JAFTIL010000064.1 GCA_017456905.1 Clostridia bacterium | reverse complement strand
CGGAGGGATTGTCCTTATCAGACAAAAACAATCCCTCAGTCACGGGTCATGAAGACCCGCGACAGCTCCCTTTACACAAGGGAGCCTTTGGAGCGGCTTCGCCGCCGCTATCTTTACCCCGCTAAACAACAATTTACCGTTATATAACCCATCGCGTGATGAAGCGCGCACGGGATGCACCTCCCCGATATCGGAAGCCGCACTGCGGCCAACAATTTACCTGAACAAACATTTCATCGCGTAATGAAGCCATGATCTCCCCACTCAACCACCGGTTTCTTGACACTCCTCCGCCCACCGCGTACAATGATAGGGAAGAATAAAAAACGAAAGGAGTGATATTCATGTCTGCCCGCTGTAGAATGAGCATCAATCACCAAGATTTCATCCATCATCAAAAGAAAAGTGTTACAGTAAGGAGACTGCATGATCCAAATACAAACCAAAAAGAACACGGTGAAGGTATTCACCGATGATTTAGATAAGGCAACAAAGCAACAGATCGCGGCCACAGCCCGTGACCCTGCTTATGCTGACGCCAAAATCCGCGTCATGCCCGATACCCACGCAGGACGGGGCTGTGTCATTGGTATGACCATGACCCTCGAGGGCCGTGTTTCCCCCTCTCTCGTGGGTGTGGACATCGGCTGCGGTATGGAGGTGGTCAGACTGGAAGAGTCTCACCTCGATCTTCCAACGCTGGACGCCTTTGTCCACGAGCACGTTCCGGCAGGGAAGCACATCCATGAAATACAACAGGAAACGGAGATACCATTGCGTGACCTTCTTTGCGCTCCGTCTATTGATTTTGACCGTACCTTAAAAAGTCTCGGCACCCTGGGCGGCGGTAATCATTTTATTGAAGTGGACCGCGACGAGGAAGGCAGACTTTATCTCGTCATCCATTCGGGCTCGCGATCCCTTGGTTCGGCAATCGCCAACCATTATCGCGACGCAGCCTATAAATATCACCTCAAAAAAGCCCGTAAGGCTCGCCGCGTGGAAACCCGTGACCGCTTGGATATGGAAATAGATTCCTTTGACGTCACCCGCTTCGGCGTGGATGCTTATGGGGAGGATCCGCACGCATACCGCCGTCCTGCTACGACCAAAGCGACCCGCCGAGACGACCGTGATAAGCTCCCCGTGAAATGGGAGACAGCGCCCTGCGAAGGCAAGCTCTTCGAAGAGTATCTCCATGACCTCGCCATAGCCGTGAAATTTGCCGAGGAGAATCGGAGGCGCATAGCGGAACACATCTGTATTGGAATGAACCTTCACCCCACAGAGCGTTTTTCCTGCGTTCATAACTACATCGACGAGTATCGTATTCTCCGCAAGGGCGCGATTTCCGCCCGCCTCGGAGAGCGGGTATTCATCCCCCTCAATATGCGGGACGGCGCCCTCCTTGGACGAGGCCTTGGCAATCCCGATTGGAATTTCTCAGCACCCCACGGCGCCGGTCGCGCCTGTAGCCGTACCGATGCCAAGCACGCATATGACGTAGAAGCATACCAAGCGACCATGCGTGAGGCGGGTGTCTATACAACCACCGCCACCAAGGAAACCCTGGACGAATGTCCCATGGCTTATAAGTCTATAGATCGCATTTTGCCATACCTTTCGGAATGTGTGACCGTGGAAGCGCATATCAGATCGATATATAATTTTAAAGCAGGAGATTAAGGGAAACAAACACAAAAATGCCCCCACCAAGCGGTGGGGGCAACTTTTAATAAGCGATGGTGGTCATCAGTGCGTATTCGGGCTGAGACACGTCCAGGCGGGAACACTGCACCACGATGGGTCTGTCGGACTCCACAAGGATGGCGTAAGGCTTGTTGCGAGGGATGGTCTTCCCCTCATCGCTGACAGCCTTGTCCAGGCGGATGTGGTTGGTGCGCTCATGGGCGCATTCGGCGTGAATGCCGCGCAGAGGCTCGGCATCCTCGAAATATAGGGTGATGTCAATGTGAGCAGTCTCCCCAGACAGATTGAGTACGCAAACAGCCTCGTGGCTGACGAATTCACCCTTGACGGTGTCGCTCATATAACCGTCGGCGATCAGCCAGACGTTTTTTCCCATAACAGACATAGTAATCTCCATTCCGCCGCCAGCAGCGGCATAAATATAATTTGAAATTCGACCGTGTCGCTTTAGCGACAAAATGGGTGGGACCCCATTTTAGGGAGAATTGTGCGTGAAACAGTGAACTTCGGTTTTAGATCACTGAACTTTCACGCTATCTCCTTTATAAATCAAATTTTAGTCTCTCTTTTTCTTTGCACAAACAAAGCACGCGCCCATAGCCATCAGCACCATGGAGGTCAGTCCAATGGTACTTCCGCAACCGCCGGAAGAAGCGGAAGTCTCGCTTTCCTGTTTGGTTGCAGGCTCGGTGGCAGGCGTAGACTGAATTTCGCCGGCTACGTCAGCGCCGCAGTTGTCGCACTTGAAGTCTCCGTCATTGTTGACGTGCTCACCGATCTCGTGGGTCTCGCCGCAGATATTACAATCGGCATCGCATTCATAGTCGTAGACGTGGCCCTCGGTGGTTCTCGTCTCGCCGCAACGGTTACAATCCGTATCGCAAGCGTGGTCGTAGACGTGCTTGTGGGAGACGGTCAGCTCTTCGATCGTCAAGACGTTCACCAGCTTGCCCTCGGTATCGGCTACGGCGAAATGCAGATTGATGGTCTGTCCCTCGTAGGAGGTCAGATCAGCGGCGATCTTGCCGAAGCGGGCGTTCTGAGCGGACAGGGTCTCCAAACCTGTGATGGTCTTGGCGGTGGCGGTGATCTCCTCGGTGGCTTCTGCTGTGGAGCCGCTGACGCATTCATACCAGGAGTAGCCGTCCAGGGACCAGTAGTAGCCGCTCTGACCGTTCTTGGTCTGTACCCAACCCGAGATGGTCAGGTAGTAGTTGTCATCGGTGGTCAGGGTCTTACCGTCAGCCTTGGCCGACTGCTGACTATCCGCAGCCACGTTCAGGTAGCCCGCAAGGTCGGTATAGGGGGCGAGGGGGGTACCGTCGGGACCCACGCCGTTGATCCAATCCACGGAGGAAGCATGGGGGATGGTCGTCTTGGCATAACCCAAAATATCAGCGGTCTCATCGAAGACCTCGGGAGGCTCAATATAGCCCACGGGACGATTGTCATTCTGCTCACCGTCCAGAAGACCGATGAGAGAGGCGCGGTCATAGGTACCGTCTACATCGTCGCCCTCGTAATCGTACACGATCGCCAGGCTGTTGCCCATAGCTCGAGGCTGACCGTCAGAGCAACCATTTCTACGGATGTAGGCACCTTCTTCCAAGGTCACGAAGGTAGAGGATCCGCCGCCGTCAAAGAGCAACGCGTCCACGCACCCCAGCTCTTTGCAGAGAGAAGGAAGATCCATCTGACGGCTGCCTTGGTATTTCTTGTCGCTCTGGGAGGTGATACCGATGAGGATGGCGGAGCCGTCCTCCTTGATACCGACGATGGAACAGGGGTACTGATCCTTGTTGGTGGGCTGACCCGTGAGTCTGCCGTTCTCCATGAGGGTAAAGAAGCCGCCGATGATCTGAACGGCATTACCTGCAGAACCGGACTTGTTGGTCACAGCCACAGAGACCTTGTCGCCTACCTTGAAGTTGCAGTTAGCCAGATCGAAGACATTTTTCTGGCTGCGCTCGGAAATGACCACGGTGTTCTCGCCAATCTCAGGACGCTTGGTGGTATCCCCACTCTTGAAAATATGGGTAACGGTACCTGTGACGGAATCATCTACCGCGAAAGCGGTATCCGTGCACTCAAGATAGATCTCATAAGCGTCCTCGTAGGCCAAAGACTCGCTGTAGGCGCGCTTGTTATAAACGACCACGGAGTTGGGGGCAGGGAGGCGGTTGATGCCATCCACCGTGACTTTCTTGCCATTCGCGGTGTTAATGGCCTGAATGGACAGATTGGGAGCTGCGCCGATGTCGTAGGTGCCGTCAGCCATTACGTAGAAGCAAGCCTGACCCGCCACCTGCCAGTCGGTGTAATACTTATTGTCCATCTTGTTCTCATCGGAGAACCAGTTGGTGTTCCAGATCTCACCGTCAATCATCATGAAGCCCATGGACATGGAGCCGCCCGCGCCGCCCTTGACCGAGGGGCCGGTCGCGGTCTTGTGGTCGCCGTCGTAGTCGGTGGTGGCCATGAGCCAGGGACAAGCATTGACAGCCGCCAGCACGGTGCTGTTTTCATTGGCCTGATTGTAAGCCACGGCGGCGTCGCCAACGGTGGCCTTGCCCCAGTTGTAGGTTCCGTGGTTGATGACCTTAAAGGAGGCGCCGCCGTCCTTGGAAATCTCTGCCACGTTCAAAACGCCGTCGGAGTAGAGGGCGTACTTGGAGCCTTGGGGCAGGAGCATCTGGGTGTGGGTCACGCCCGTGTCCTCGCCGTTGAGGTAGATGCTCTCGGCGGTGACCTGCGTGGCTCCCGTGACCCCATCGACAGCGGCGGTGTCCACAACGGATACCGCGACAAGCTGGGTGAGGATCATGAGGGCGCAGAGGAAAAGGGAAAGGGCTTTGCGGGTTGCTTTCATGATGTGTCCTTCTTTCTTTTATTTTTTGTAATCAAAGAGTTCGTAAACGAGGGTGGCTTCGGTGGCGTTGTAGGAATGATGACCAGCGATGCCATCAGAAAGAGCGACAGGGCAAACGCCAATATCATTTGCGAGGCGTAGACTCCCATATCCAGCCGTGACAGCGGCGGCTTTTTAGCTTTGGTGCGCGGACGACGGCTTATGCGGGGACTCCTTTTATGGTTGTTTTTTGAAAAAATTCTTGTTTGAAGGGGAGTACGCCGAGGGGAACCCTTCAAAAACCTTTAACAAAAAACAATTATTCTTATTTCGCAATCATTTTTTAAGGTTCTTGGAGGTGGTTTGGAGGAACCTTCTTGCAAGAAGGTTCCTCCAAGCGTACTCCTTCAAACAACAATTTACACGCCCAGATACCCCTTCAACACTTTCAAGGTATTCCAAACGCCGTCCACGTGGCTTCTTTCATAGCCGTGGCTGGCGTACACGCCGGGGCCGATGAGACCGTGACGGATGTCCGCGCCTGCGGAAAGGGATGCCTCCACGTCGGAGCCGTAGAAGGGATAAACGTCCACGGCGTAGTCGGCACCCTCAGTCTTGGCGGCGTCAATGAGCTTGCCTACCACCTCATAGTTGTAGGGACCGCCCGAATCCTTGGCGCAGATGGACACCTTTTTCTCGGTGCAGCCCAGCCCCGCGCCCACGCAGCCCATGTCTACGCTGATGGCCTCGGTGATGCCTGTGGGGACAGACCCCGCGCAACCGTGACCCACCTCTTCGTAGACCGTGATGTGGAGATACACGGGACGGTCGAGGGAGATATTTTCATCCTTGATATACTTGGCAAGACCTAGCAGGATACCGACGGACAGCTTATCGTCGAGAAAGCGGCTCTTGATGTAGCCCGAATCCGTGACCCGTGTGCGGGGGTCAAAGGCTACAATATCACCCACCTCGATCCCCAAGGCACGGGCATCGTCGGCAGAGTTCACGTCCTCGTCCAGCACCACCTCGGTGGTGTTGAAATTGCGGGGGGAGGAGCTGTATTCGCCGTTGACGTGAACAGAGGCGTTACAGAGCTGGAGGGTGCCTTCAATGATTCTACCATTTCGGGTGTGAACACGGACGTTCTCGGTTTCTCCGTTGTCCGCTTTCATGCCACCCAGATTGGTGAGGCGCAGGCGGCCGTTGCCCTTGATCTCGGCCACCATACCCCCCAAGGTGTCGGCGTGGGCGGCCAGCATGAGGCCGTTCTGCTTGTTTTCTTTGTTCCCCTTGGACAGCGTGACCAGCACGCCGCCCTTCACGGTAATGGCGGCATCGTAGCCCAGGGCAGAGAAGGCCTCTTTGACCCATACGGCGGCGGCTTTGGTGTAGCCCGTGGGGCTGTCGATAGCGAGGAGTTTTACAGCCTCCTCGGTCGCGTAGGTTGCATATGTTTTATTCATGATGTTCTCCTTAATTTGTGACGTAAATTGTTGTTTGCCGCAGTGCGGCAGCCAATACCGGGGATGTACAACTCCTGTCAACCATATCACGCGATGGGTTGCCTGATCAGGTAAATTGTTGTTTAGCGGGGCAACCTCCGAACCTTTCTGGGGTCAGATGACCATGGGGGTTCAGGGGGCGCAGCCCCCTGAACCTATGATGAATGGCCGGCGGTTTCGGGGGCGGCCTTGAGCGCCCTGAAAATAATCAAATTGTTTTGCGGAGCAAAACTTCCTTGTTCTACAAGAGAATTTTTGAGGGTTCTACTTTT
>JAFTIL010000063.1 GCA_017456905.1 Clostridia bacterium | reverse complement strand
GTTTAATGAAAACCCGTAGGGGCGGATTCCATATCCGCCCGATATAAAAAAACATTGATATCCATAGACCTTTAGGGCGAACGGGCGGATATGGAATCCGCCCCTACAGAATCACAATAACCCTGTAAACAACAATTTACCATACCAAATAAAAAATTACCAACATATGAAAGCGAGGACATAACCATGTTCCAAAACACCCCCGTTTCCTTCTCCGGCGTCCAGCCCAGCGGAAACCTGACCATTGGCAACTACCTTGGTGCCATCAAGAATTTCGCGTCCTTCTCCGAGCAGTATAAGTGCTTCTACTGCGTGGTTGACGAGCACGCCATCACGGTCCGTCAGGTGCCCGCCGACCTTCGCCGCCGCACCTACGAGACCCTGGCCCTCTACATGGCCTGCGGCCTTGACCCTGAGAAGAACACCCTCTACGTCCAGTCCCACGTCAAGGAGCATGCAGAGCTGGCATGGCTGCTCAACTGCTTCACGGGCTTTGGCGAGCTGTCCCGCATGACCCAGTTCAAAGATAAGTCCCAGAAGCACGCTGACAACATCAACGCGGGTCTGTTCACCTATCCCGTCCTCATGGCCGCCGATATCCTGCTCTACCAGACCGACGTGGTTCCCGTGGGCATCGATCAGAAGCAGCACGTGGAGCTGTGCCGAGACATCGCCAACCGTTTCAATGCCATCTATCCCGACACCTTCACCATTCCCGAGCCCATCATGGCCAAGAGCGGTGCCAAGATCATGTCCCTCGCCGATCCTACCAAGAAGATGAGCAAGTCCGACGAGAACACCAACGCCGTGGTCTACATTCTTGATGACCGCGACACCATCATCCGCAAGTTCAAGCGCGCCGTCACCGACTCGGATACCTGCGTCCGTTACGCCGAGGGCAAGGACGGCATCAACAACCTCATGACCATCTATTCGGTCTTCACGGGCAAGACCCTGGACGAGATCGAGCGCGAGTTTGACGGCAAGGGCTACGGTGACTTCAAGCTGGCCGTGGGCGAGGTCTGCGCCGATGCTTTGGCTCCTGTGCAGGAGAAGTTCAAGTGCTATATGTCGGATAAGGCCCAACTGGAAGCCCAAATGAAGAAGGGTGCCGAGGAGGCCGCTTACGTGGCACGCAGAACTCTGTCCAAGGTGCAGAAGAAGCTGGGATTTGTGCAGGTGAGATGAAGTATATCTTCCTGTTTACCGATTTCATAGCTTTTCTAAAAACTTTTCTGATCTTTGCCGCCGTTTTTACGGTCATCGCCCTGTGGCGGATCTCGGTTATTTTGATCCATCGAAAGATCCCCGCACGGCGAGGCGAGACCATGACGGACATCCTGACCTTCAAGTGCATCGCGCTGTCTTACGCTGCGGCAAGTCTTTGCTTTCTCACCTTCCGCTCCTATATCGCTGTGGTTTTGTGGCCTCTCTTGGGTTGGCTCTTGATCAAAAAAGTGCTGTCCCACGACTTGATGGCCATGGCCTACTTTGAGGCTTTCCCCTCCTACGAGCTTCATCCCATCAGAAAGCTGAAGGATTTTAAGCAAAACGGCCCTGATCCTGAAGTGATGAACCGCAAGAAATTCAAAGAGCTTTCACCCTATGACGGATACGGTTGGTATTGCTATCTGCACACCAGCCTCCTTTCCGTGGTTGCTTATGGCGGAAAGCTGATCTTTGAGGCAACCGGTGAGATTCCCGGTGTTCTCTCCCTCGTGGAGTTTGATTGCCTGGCTCTCTTTGTTATCGTGTCTCTGCTTCTATCCCTCCTGAAATCTGACACGGGACTCGGCGGCCGAAATATGTTCAAAGCGTTGCTTTGCTTTATTGTGGCGGTCGTGATGATGAACTTGCTGTATTTTTGTTTTTCTTGAATTATGAAAAAGAACCGATTTTTAGGGATCATCCCCGAAAATCGGTTCTTTTGTATCATTTCAACGAAATTTCAATGCCTCATCCGGCAACACGCCCTCGATCACCGCCGCCTCAATGAGACTCCGATCCACGCGCAGAGGCTTGATCAAATGCCAATCCATCTCCCCGTTCAGGATCTTGTCCAGAATACGGCACATGGAATCGTAGTCCATGAAGGGGAGCAGATGCTCTAACATTTCGGGTGTCATCCCCGCACAATCGGTATTTTCCAACAGTCGCTGCGTGCCCTCGTCCGAGAGGTAAGCAGCAATTTCCGTCAGACGGGAGAGGTTGATGCCCTCTTTGGCCAGATTGACCGTCAGCTTTTCCACCGTGCTGGGGCGGAGCAGGGGAGCTATCCCTAAAATATCCTGCGAGGCTGTACCACTTTGGGGAATTTGCCCCGTGGCGATCTGCTCCAGAAGTCTGGTTTCCCCTGCCGTTCCTTCGCCCGCACTGATCAGTTCTCCTGCGGTAACACCCAAAACGTCAGCCAACTCAACCAGAATGCTCACGTCAGGGAAGCTCTCTCCGCGCTCATATTTGGAAATGGCTTGCCGCGTCAGATTCAATCGCTCTGCCAGTTCAAATTGGGTCATGTCAGCCCGCTTGCGAAGCTGCGCGATCTTAAGCCCGAATTTATCAATGTTGAACATATGAGAACCCTCCCGTGTGTTTTCTGCTTCTATGATAACTGATAAGAACGAAAAAGTCAAGCAATGTTTGTTTGCTTTTGCCGTTACGCTCTCATAAATGTAACATACGCACAAAGATGTTAACATTTCGTAACCTTTGAAAATACCC
This sequence comes from Clostridia bacterium, assembly GCA_017456905.1. Classification (GTDB taxonomy): domain Bacteria; phylum Bacillota; class Clostridia; order Oscillospirales; family CAG-272; genus CAMEON01. The sequence continues at coordinate 11,586 of JAFTIL010000063.1, read as the reverse complement.
CTTGCAATTTGACAGAGAATGGTGTAAAATATACAATGGGCAAGGATGAGGGATTTCCTTAAAAGCCCCCTGAAATCGTTTAAAATTACATCAATATAAAGGAGAATTTTCCTATGAACAACACCCCTACCAACAACAAGTTCGTGCTTGATTGGATCGAGGAAATGGCTGCTATGACCTGCCCCGATCAGATCGTTTGGATCGACGGCACCAACGAGCAGGCAGAAGCCCTGCGCGCTGAGGCTTGTGCCACCGGCGAGATGATCAAGCTCAACCAGGAAAAACTGCCTAACTGCTACCTCCACCGCACCGCTGTCAACGACGTTGCCCGTGTGGAAGGCCGCACCTACATCTGCACCCCCACCAAGGAGGAGGCTGGCAACATCAACAACTGGATGGATCCCGCCGAGATGTACGCTAAGCTGAAGAAGCTTTACACCGGCTCCATGAAGGGCCGCACCATGTACGTTATCCCCTACTCCATGGGTGTTGTGGGCTCCGATTTTGCCAAGTACGGCATCGAGCTGACCGACTCCATCTACGTGGTTCTGAACATGCTCATCATGACCCGCGTGGGTAACAACGTCCTCGAGGCTCTGGGCGACAGCGCTGACTACATCAAGGGTCTGCACGCTCGCGCAGATATCGACGAGGAGAACCGCTACATCGTCCACTTCCCTCAGGACAACACCATCATGTCCGTCAACTCGGGCTACGGCGGAAACGTTCTGCTGGGTAAGAAATGCTTCGCTCTGCGTATCGCCTCCTACCTGGGTCGTAAGGAGGGCTGGATGGCCGAGCATATGCTCATTCTCGGCGTGAAGTACCCGAGCGGCGAGAAGAAGTACGTCACCGCCGCATTCCCCTCTGCCTGCGGTAAGACCAACCTGGCCATGCTGATCCCCCCCAAGTTCCTGTCCGAGCAGGGCTATGAGGTGGAGTGCGTGGGCGACGATATCGCTTGGCTCCGCGTGGGCGAGGACGGCCGTCTGTGGGCTGTCAACCCCGAGAACGGTTTCTTCGGCGTAGCTCCCGGTACCAACGAGAAGTCCAACCCCAACGCGCTGCACACCTGCCTGCGTGACACCATCTTCACCAACGTTGTCCACAATACTGCTGACAACACCGTTTGGTGGGAGGGCCTGGACAACAATCCTCCCCAGCCCGGCAACGCCATCGACTGGAAGGGCAATCCTTGGGATTGCACCAAGTATGACAAGAAGGATAAGTCCACCTGCGGCGCTCATCCCAACTCCCGCTTCACCGCTCTCGCAGCAAACTGCCCCTGCATTTCCCCTGAGTTTAACAGCCTGAAGGGTGTGCCCGTATCTGCTATCGTCTTCGGCGGCCGCCGTGCCAAGACGGCTCCTCTGGTATACCAGTCTTACGGCTGGCAGCATGGCTCCTTCGTGGGCTCCATCATGGCCTCCGAGACCACTGCCGCCGCCGCAGGCGCTGTTGGCGTGGTTCGCCGCGATCCCATGGCTATGCGTCCTTTCGTGGGCTACAACATGGGTGACTACTGGCAGCATTGGCTCAACATGGGTCACAAGATTCCCAATCCTCCCATGATCTTCCACGTCAACTGGTTCCGCACCGATGACGAGGGTCACTTCATCTGGCCCGGCTTCGGCGACAATATGCGCGTCCTGCTCTGGATCCTGGCTCGTTGCGAGGGTAAGGTGGACGCTGTAGAGACCGCTATCGGTTACGTACCCAAGGCTGAGGACATCATGATCGAGGGTCTCGAGGACATCACCATCGACACCATCCGCGAGCTGCTCACCGTGGATACTCAGTCCTGGCTGGAGGACGTGGCCAACATTAAGGAGTTCTACGCTCAGGTTGGCGATCACGTTCCCGCGACCATGTACGAGGAGCTGGCCGCTCTCGAGGCAAGACTCAAGGCGTAAGCCGCCAATTTCAGCAATCAAACATCTTGGGGCTTACGGGAAATATCCTGTAAGCCCCTTATGTCTTCCCGAAAGGAGACCTTATGAAAAGGTTTTTATTATTGCTTCTGTCTTTTATCCTGGCGCTGACTCTGCTGGTGGCCTGTGATAAAAAGACGGACAAGCCTGACGATACGACGGGAACTGAAGCCGTGACCCAAGCGCCTTCTGTCACCGAGTCGGAAACGGAGCATCCTTCAGAAGCGCCTACAGAATTGCCTACGGAAGACCCCACCGAGATGCCTACTGAAGCACCTACAGAAATTCCCGCCGATACGGCTTCCGTGACCGAGGAAACCACCGTTGTCCCCGAAAAGGATGAGACCGTCACCGGTGAAGCCATCACCGAGGAAAATGAGCCTTTGACGGATATCCATGATGTGATGGCCGCGATTATCCTCCGAAACGATCTTGGGAAGCTGACCAATTACCGCGTCAGTACGAAAATGGATCTGGAATTTCTGGTGTCCGTTTTTGGCTTTACCACAAAGATGAATATGACGGGCGGCATGAGCTTTACCCAAGCCTCTGCAGATGCTATGTCTGTGGAAATGGAGGTTCCCACCCAAGCACCCTATAGCCTGACCTTGGTAGATGGCGTGCTGTATATGGTAAGCGCTGACGGAAAATTCAAATGCCCCTTGGATGAAGGGGAGCAGGATCGTGCCTGGTCAGAGCTTGTAGGCGGTCTTTTCCCCTCGGATGATACCTCCCACGCCACCGCTGATGATGAAAACATCCTCAAAATATTATCCGCTCTTTTGGAGACGATGGACGTGACCGCTTTGTTCCGTGATACTAACGTGGCCGTGGATCCCGCCACGGGCATGACCATCATCATACTGTGCGGAATCTCTCCCGAGGTTCGTGAGACCCTTGATGGATGGCTGGAGTCTATGGAACAAAACGCGCTCCAACTCGACGGGGAAAACGCCGCGATAGAGAGCATGAATTTCCTGGCCTCTCTTCTGAAATCTGTGGATATGGATCAAATGACTATGACCCTGACAGCCGATAGAGATATGTTGTTGCAGGATTATAAGATATCCGCCCCCGTCGATATGGATGGTATTTCGGATGATATCGTGGGGAATTTGCCGCAGATCCCCGGGGTAGGCTCCAACGTGCCGATGAAAACGACCCTGACACTTTCTTCCGCCATTGAACGGGGTGGACAGACAGTCATCCCTCCTGCCGATGCCGATACCTATGAGGAAACGGATTGGCAAACTTTGTTCGGCCTTTTTACCTCGGATATGCAGGATCCCGATGAGTCGGAAGCCATCTCCGAAGCCGTTGGATAATATGCTCAAGAAATTTATCTGAAAATCAAACAGCACCTCTGATCAGAGGTGCTGTTTTTACGTAAGGATATAAAATTTCAAAATGCCCAGGATCAGCATATGCAGAGGATAGAAGGCGTAGCAGATATATTTGCCGATCCTGCCCTTGATAAAGCCCCGCTCACCGCTGTAAAGACCAATGGGGATGAAGGCAAGTCCTGCCCGCCAGGTGGTACCCAACAAGCAAATACTGACCACCGCACGGGCGATGGAGATCTTGCGTAACAGATACATGACCAAAACAACGGCAAAGCCCACGTAGCCGTAATCTGCCTCCAAAAAGAAGGTCACGGCGAAAAGAGCAAGGAGACTTATGATCTGTATCACAGGCTTTTCCTTCAAGTACTCAATCACGCAGAGGCCGCAATAACCCAGAAACAGCGTGAAAAAGACATTCTGTTCTTCATAATGCCACGTGCCGCTGTGGACAAAATTCCAGGGAATTTCCGAAATGAGAGCAAAAAGCAGAAGATTGGTGCCGTATTTCTTGCGGTCACGGGTGTGGATAAAGCCCTCTGCCAGCAAAAAACAGTAGATCGGGAAGGCCAGCCGACCGACGGTGCGGAGAATATAGTAGGGGGTTACCACGGTTTTTCCCACGGTAAATATGACTTGGATCCACCAAAAACGGTCGGACAGGAGAAAAAAGGCAATATGATCGATGAGCATGGTCACCATGGCAATGAGCTTCAGCGTGCTTCCGCTGATACATTGCCATTTTCTTTTGGGTTCAGACGGCATAAGATCTCCTTGATTTTTGATGCTCCTATTATACGCTATATTGGTCGAAAATGCAAGAGCATTTTTGTGGACGAATAGAGAAATAACGCATATTCTGTGGTGAGGAGGTGTTGCATATGAACAACAAAGGTTACGACTCAAGACGCGGAACACCCCTTACCTCCGCCTACAGCGATGGGCGCGAGGGTGAGTGTGTCGCCGTGCTGGGGACGATGACAGCCGCCCTGCAAGCGCAAAAGGTGCTGGCGCAAGCCGCTGTTTTCACGTCTGTTACCAAGATCAGCTCATCCAAAAGCGCCAAGGGGTGTGCCTACGGAATTAGCTACCCCTGCGCACAGAAGGAGAATGTGAGGACGATCTTATCCCGTGCACAGATCACGGTAAAAAAATATTTGGGAGGATGATCTATGACCACCCGTAACGATACCCGAGGAAAAGCACAGATCTATTTAGACCAGGCCGCTACCAGCTTTCAAAAGCCCCCTGAAGTGCTTAGAGCCATGTCCGAGCATATGCTCAACCGCGGAGGTAACCCGGGAAGGGGCTCGCATCGCTTGGCACTGGCCGCCGCCGAGGAGGTGTATGCTTGCCGCGAGGCGGCATCCGCGCTTTTTGACCTCGGGCATCCCGAACGGGTGATCTTTACCATGAATACCACCCAAGCCCTTAATCTGGCCCTCAGGGGATTCCTTTCAAAGGGAGATCACGTCCTGTGCTCGGATCTGGAGCACAATTCCGTGTTCCGTCCCTTGTGGGCCATGCAAAAGGAGGGGAGGATCACCTTTGATATCTTCTCCACCTTTGTGGCGTCTCCCTTACGTAATGAAGAGATGATCTTGCAGGACTTGGAAAGGCGGATCCGCCCCAACACGAAAATGGTGGTCTGTGCTCACGCCTCAAATCTATGCTCATCGGTGTTGCCTTTGGAAGCCATCGGGCATCTGTGCCGTCGTCGAGGAATTTTGTTTGTGGTGGATGCTGCCCAATCGGCGGGGGTCTACGAGATCTCCATGCGGCGGATGGGCATTGACGCTCTCTGTGTGCCCGCACATAAGGGCCTTATGGGGCCGCAAGGGGTGGGGATGCTGCTTTTGGGAGAAGGGATCACGCCTACACCCCTGATCTTTGGTGGTAACGGTGTGGATTCTCTTTCAGGAGATATGTCCGAGGATATGCCCGAGGCCTACGAGGCGGGCACTCTGCCCGGTGCCGGGATTTCGGGACTGCGCGCAGGAATGGGCTTTATCACACGGGTAGGGCTTGACAATATCCACCGTCATGAAGAAAAATTGGGGAACCGTGTGAAAACCGCCTTGCTCCGTATGCCCCATGTGAGCGTATACGCACCTCATCTTGAGGGTGGCGTGGTGCTGTTTTCCGTTGACGGCATGACTTCGGAGGAGGTGGGGGCGTTTCTCGACAGACACGGGATCTGCGTGCGCCCGGGCTTCCATTGTTGCGCCCTGGGGCATAAGACCCTCAAGACCCCCGACGAGGGCGCTGTGAGAGCCTCCTTCGGATATTTCAATACCGAAAAGGAATGCGACTATCTCATCACAGCAGTGGGACTTTTGGGGTAATTTTTATCAAAACGCAGAAAGACCGCAGAGGCGTTTGCCTCTGCGGTCTTTTGATCATTCTGCGGTCACAGGGAAACCCTGACCGTCAATATCTGTTGCGCCTGCACGGTTGGCTGCGAGCCAGGTCTTGAACAGATTGGTGTACTTCTCGGCATTGGCAGCGTCACCCTTCTTGGTGTATACGTCAGCCAGTGCCTTGTAAGTGTTACCCAAATTGTAGAACTTGGTTACGACCTCGTTACCGTCCTTATCGGTGTAAGTGAGGTTGCCTGCTTCGTATCTTGCGGCGACCTGGGACGCGGGGGTCTCAGCACCGCTGCCTGTGATATCCTCGTTGGTCTCGGACATGACGAACACCACGTCAACGTCGGTGTCGTAGCCGTTATAGGTGGAGGAGGGCAGACCGCAAATGGCGATCTCCACACCCAGATAAGCCAGGTTTTCGGCAGAGGTGCCGTAGGGAACCATACCGAAGTACTTACCGACGGAATCCTTCTCGTGGAAGGCAAGCAAAGCCTTGTCCAGGAGCTGATCGTAGACGTAATACTTGTTTTCCTCGCTGCCTTCTTCCTGGTAGATGACAGAGTAGATGCTACCCCATTCGGAGGAACCGCCCACAGCCTCGCGGGGGTGACCCTTCATGATGATGTCGTATTCCTCGCCGTAGAGGGCATAGGTCAGCTTCAAGGTGTAGATATAGTCGATATAGTAGTTAAAGCAGGCGACCTGTGCCTGGCGCTTGAGGTCATCAGTTCCTTCTTTGTAGTTGGCGGTGTTGTTCAGAACCTCAAGGAAGAGGGCGTAGTCAGCCTCGGTGCCAAAGAGCAGGGGAGTCTTGTACTTGGCGTCCAGTTCGGCGTAGGAGGCGGGGACGGTAGCATCTGCGGAAAGTCCGCCGATGCCGTGAGCCGCATCCGTGGCCAGATGGGGATAGTATCTGTGACGAGCGCCGATATAGACCAGCTTCTTGGCGGGAGCAGGCTCACCTGCGCGCTCGGTACGGGTCAAGCCGTTGTAGGTTGCCTCGTAGTAAGAGCCGTACATGAGGGTCAGATAATCGGTGCGCTGCGCCTCTGTGAGACTTTCGATGGTCTCGGAGATCTTCTGGAACTTCATGCCGGCCTTCAGCTCGGTCTCGGCGTTGTTTTCTCTGAGACCCAGCACGTCCATGAAGCGGCTGTCGGTGGCCTCTGCGGCGGTGAAGATATCGGTCAGCATGGCCTTGTCCTGAATCCAATAGGTGAAATTGGGGAGTGCGGCCAGAGCGTAGGCCTTGCCGATGTTGTACTTGAAGGGAGCATCGTTGTGCTTGTTGTCGGTCTTGCCCATGACTGCCTCGAACTCGGCCTTGGCAGATGCCACGGCAGCGGCATAGGTGTCGTAGATGCCGTCAGCCTCGGAAGTGACCGTCTTACCCTTGGCATAAGTGTTGTAGAGTGCGTTGTAGGCACCCGTACCGTCTTCCACGATCATCACGTGGAAATCCTCGGTGGAAAGGCCTGCGTTGGCGGCCAGTCCTGCACCCATGAGGGCGGTGCCGTCCTGAACGTAAATGTTGAAGAACACTTTCTTATCTTCTACGTTCAGCTCCTTGATCTTGTTGACCATAGTATCCCACTCGGTGGCAGTAAAGCCGTTGCTCAAGTTGCTGGCAGGATCAAAGCCCGCGTTGTGGAAATACTCCAGGCTGTCAATGCCGTTGTAGGTCTTGCCGCGCTCGATGATGGCGTAGGTCTCGTGACCGTTTTCAATAGCGTCCAGAGAAGCCAGTACGGGAGGCACGGTAGCAAGGGCAAAGATGATATTGTATACAAGTGTGTCGTCGGTGATGGGCTGATTAGTATCGGCCTCTGTTTCTGTTTCGCTATTGGTTTCACCGTTGGTCTCGTGATTGGTCTCGACGGTGGTGTCGGTGGGCTGCTCGGTGTCCTTGGGATCGCCTGTACCTGTGCAGGCAGTCATGCCGATCATCAAGAGAGCAAGAAGCAGTGCCAGAAACTTCACGTATGCTTTCACTTTTCTTTCCTTCTTTCTTTCGTTTTTATTCACGGCTTTAGTATGCTCCGAAGACGGCATATCTAAAATCCAAGAGCCATTATAACACGGCTTTTTGAAAAAGTCAACCGCGCGAAGCTGATATTTCGGGATTTCTTTACAATTCTTTATAATTCTTTATAATTTTCTAATTTTCAACGTAAAAATGATGCCAAAAAGGAACGCCCGCAAGGAGCGTTCCTTGAAATATGGTCAGGATGTCATGTGGTCGGAGTTGTCAATATACGGTGTGACACCGAAGGAGGAGAGCCACTCGACGGTGGGTTCAATATTCAAGTCATCAATTTCAATGAAAAAATATTGTCCGTCTTGTTGCCAGAACATCCATACATCCGAGGGTAGTGTTTCGGATTCTCTCCAATTAACGGAGGAGGGGGATTTTAACCGATATCTTACGTTTACATGATAGCTGATGCCATTATTGTCGATGTCGAAAATATGGTCTCTGCATTTGGCACCGGAATTGGGATACTCATATTCGATGATCTTGCAGTTGAGACCGTCGAAAAGACCGTCGGTTTGATTGGTGATCGTCACGTAAGGCGAAGTTTCAGCAACGCTAAATTCCGAAGTGTAGTACTGCTCATATTTGGTTTGAGTGGCAACGTGCGTAATCGCATTTGAAAAGTCTGCGGAATCAAACGCTGAGAAGTAGTAGTTCTCGCCCACAAGGGTAACCTTCGATGCCTGGATTTCCTGAGGGTAGACGGCTTGATACAGAGAAGTTAGGTTACATATCTCAATGCCGTTTTCATTTCCGTAGGAATATGAAGCAAACGCTGTGCGGAGAATTTGAACCTGCTGGTCGGTCAGAGTGTTTTGAAGAAAAGAGTGTTTCATTTCCGGCAGAGAGGAAAAATCAATACTGCCCAAAAGCATAGCGCCTTCTTCGGGAGATGCTTGATTCCCGTCTGCAAAATTGATGTAGCATTTATTTTTCAAAAGTGTAAGACTGTATCGATCATTGGAATATAAATTTTCAGGTTCCTCAGGAAAAATGGTCTGTAGCTTGGTCTCGGCTACTATTACGGATGTGGAAATATCGGTTTGCGTTTTTGTCGTAGCTTCAACGGAGGGGACTTGGGGCGTATTGCAAGATGAAAAAAATATAGCAAGAATTATGAACGCGATAATCAAAATTGTAATTTTCTTCATAGAGGTGACCTCCCTAAAAAATTATTCTTTTGTTTTGGTTCGTTGTCATGTATTGAATTGCATTTTGATCGGAATTTATGGAAGCAAAGGTATAATAACCGTCCGGATACTTGCTTAACTCCCAGCGAACCGTATCGGTAGCTAATGATTCCGGTTTTATTCCTTCGCCAACACCATCAATAATATTATTGGAAATATATAGTCCCCTGCCATTATCTTTGATAACATATTCACCATCCGCTAAATTTGCCTTTTCAAATACTTCTACCGCACAAACAGCACTAACACTTGCCCCGTCCTCCGCATAATAGCTGTATTGAATATTAACAGTATCCGCTTCTACGGCTTCAATAGCCTTACCGTTGGCGAGGGAGCGCAGGATCAAGGTATCATAATTCATGATATTAACGGAGTAAACATCCAAATCCCCAAAATCCAATATATATTTCTGCCCCTTCTCCACGAATACGTTGCTCCGTGTGACGTTGATGGTGCCGAGGACATCCATCACTTCTACTTGGCAAGAGAAAGCAGACAGAATATTGTTCTCGTTATAATAGAGAAGCGTGATCTGTGCCGAGCCGATGGTGTTGGCGTAAAGGAGGCTTCCTGCTTGCACTTGCACGATAGAGTTGTAGACATATATGGTTGTAATTTCAAAATTGTCATGTACGGGGCGGTAGGTTTTACCTAAGTCTATGACCACGCTGCCACTCGTGACATCTAATAGCTCGGGTTCTTGTTCCGTGGTGGTTGAGGTTGGCGTGAGATTTTCGACGTCCTCCATTGGGACAGGGGTGATCTCGATGTCTTCCGAGGCACCCTCAGCCACGGCAGGGAAGACGGCTAAAGTCAGCAAGAGCATCACCGCCGAGAGGAGGGCACAGAATGTGCGGGTGAACGTACGTTGTTTTTTCATGGGATCACTTCCTTTCGAATGTATTTCAAACGGCTGAGCCGTAAGAAGCTGCAAGGAAAATAGGAATGGTCCCTGATCCTATTATATCATATAAATGTTTTGCTGTATATTGACATATTGCCCAAAATCCGAGGGTGGGACGGAACAAATCGACCAATGCGACCTTGATGAGCGTTCTACCCTCAATAACGAATGAGAAAGTGGAAAAGTAACAGTCCCAAACGATCATTTGCAAAAAATTCACGTCTGTAAATAAGTCTGTTTCTCTTGCTTTTTCATATTCGAATTATTGACATTTTTTCTTATCTATGTTATAATTAAATTAATTATAATATAATAGCGAAACTATGCTCAAATACAGAGAGGAATATACTTATGGACTACAAAGATCGCAAGCCCAAGAACAACGGTTACAAAGGCAAGCAGGAAGGCCGCGGCGGCGACCGCCGTGCGACCTACGGACGCGAGCCCCTGAAAAAGCGCCCCATGGATCGCAATTTCGAGAGAGAAGAGCCTCGTGACACGGCCTTCCGTGACGGCCAAGCCTATGAGGGGTTTGACGCGCAGAAGCACGACGAATCCGCCGCTGAGGGCCTTGTCATAGGCCGCAATGCTGTCCGCGAGCTGCTCCGCTCGGATCGTACCGTGGACAAGCTACTGGTGCGCCGCGGTGACCGAGAGGGCTCCATCGTGGTGCTGGTGGCCGAGGCTATTGAGAAGAATATCCCCGTGGTGGAAGTGGATAAGTCCAAGCTGGACGCCATGGCAGGATTTGTGCCTCATCAGGGGGTCATTGCCATGGTGGCACAGAAGGAATACTGCACCGTGGAGGATATCCTCGCCATCGCGGAGGAGCGCGGTGAGCCCCCCCTCATCGCCATCGCCGACGGCATCACCGACCCCTACAATCTGGGCGCGCTCATCCGTTGCGCCGAGGGTGTGGGTGCTCACGGCCTTATCATCCCCAAGCGCCGTGCCGTGGGACTGACCGCCCTGGTGGCCAAGTCTTCCGCAGGCGCTATGGAGCATCTGGCTGTGGCCAAGGTGGCCAATATCGCAAATACTATCCGTGAGCTGAAGGACAAGGGTGTGTGGGTCTATTGTGCAGAAGCGGGTGGCACCCCTTACTACGAGACCAATTTCAAGGGTCCCTGTGCCCTGGTTTTCGGCAGTGAAGGGAACGGTGTTTCCCGCGTGGTCACCGAGCTGTGCGACGGCATCGTGTCCATCCCCATGTACGGACACGTCAATTCCTTTAACGTATCCACCGCCGCCGCCGTTCTTTTGGCGGAGGCTTCCAAGCAACACAGAAACGGAAAGTAATATTTTAGATAAGCAAGTTCGTGAAAACTAACGCTTGAAAGGAGGTGCCCTATGGCAGACCCCCGTCATACGAAAAAATCCCCGTCTAAAGCAGAAGAGCAGGATCTTGCGGCTCTTTTGCGTGCGGCACTTGCTGATGAGACCGCCGAGGAGCAAGCTTCTACCGATACCCACGAGGACGATGAATTGTCCCGGCTGTTGAGAGAGCAGATCCAACGCTTTGAAAGCGGAGCGGCTTCGTCGGATGCACCTGTTTCGGAATATGCGGGCGCGTATGAGGATCTTGATGAATTTGAGGAGTTCGAGGAGCCCGAAGAGTTCGAGGAGCCCGAAGAAATCGAGGAACCTGAGGAAATCGAGGAACTCGAGGAAATCGAGGAACCTGAGGAAATCGAGGAACCTGAGGAAATCGAGGAACTCGAGGAAATCGAGGAACCCGAGGAAATCGAGGAACCCGAGAAAATCGAGGAACCCGAGGAAATCGAGGAACCCGAGGAAATCGAGGAACCCGAAGAAGT
>JAFTIL010000062.1 GCA_017456905.1 Clostridia bacterium | reverse complement strand
TACCATTAAAATTGATACAAACGCAAAAGCTGTGGCTATGATTGCAAATGAGATAAAGCAGTTGTAATACTGACAAATTCCAATTTGTCGAGCTGAATAGGCGTTAAGCGTTGGTGTGATTTTGGCGCAAATTTGGTGCAACACTTTATAGAACGATACAAAAAGCCCTGCTTCGGCAGGGCTTTTTGTTTTGTATTCGTAGGGGCGGATTCTATATCCGCCCGACTTTTTTCGGGAGCATATGGAATGCTCCCCTACGAGCAAGGCGGTTCAATTTGTAAAGAATTGAGCCGTCTTATTTTTCCAAAGACAAAATCACCAAAACTGCCCATTTTTTTTAGAGAAAGTGCGGATTGACGGGAAGGGGATTATATATTATAATATGAGTAATGATTTGTGAGACGTTACGGCGTCGGAAAGGATCTCCAATGAACGCGAAAAAATCCTTATGCCTACTGCTGACCCTGGCAATGGTGTTGCCTACCCTGTTGCTGGGTACGGTCATCACCACGACCGCCGCAGAGGGAGAGGGCGAAACTGCGGTGGTGACCGCTGTCCCCAACAGCTATGTCACTGCAGGCCTCGTCGCTCTTTACAGTGGCACCCAAAACACCCGTGCGGGCCATAACACCGATTCTACCGTCTGGGAGGATCTCGTCGGCGGCAACGATATGACCGTTACTCTAAACGACAAGAACTACTTCACTGAGGACGGCCTCATGCTCAGCGCCGCTCAAAACTATTTCCCAAAGGCCATCGTGGACACGGTCAACGGCAATGCCTTCACCGTGGAGATCAATATGGCAGATCTGGTGTCCACCGCAGATGCCTATTCCACCATCATGAATTCCTCCAACGATGCCTTCGCCCTGTTCCGCCGCATTGATGGCGATATTTTGGAGTTCAAGTTTGCAAGCAACGCCGCACCCGCCCGCAACAAGGTGGAGAACTGCCTGAACCTATTGCAAGACGCTGTCATCACCATCACTTACGAGGTGGGCGGTGAGTCTATGATCTATATCAACGGCGAGCTGATGTCTACCATGCCCGCTTCTTCTTCCATGGGCGCCGGCGACCTGTTCTTCGGTCACTCTGAGGGACATCGCCACTTTGATGCGCTCTACCGTTCTATACGCTTTTATAACCGCGCACTTTCCGAGGCCGAGGTCAAGCGCAATGCTGTGGTGGACGGTTACGGCGACGTGAAAGATCTTTACGTCACCGAGGGCCTCGTCTCCCTCTACAGCGGCATCCAAAACGGTGCTGATGATGCTGTCTGGGAGGATCTCGCGGGGGATAACGATTTACCCGTTTCCGTCAGCGATAAGAGTTATTTCAATGCCGCGGGTCTCCATGTCACTGGCGTTCAGCACAATTTCCCCAAGGTCATTGTGGATCTGGTCAACAGCAACGCCTTTACTGTGGAGTTGAGCTTTGGCGAGTTTATCTCCATCGGCGGCTCCTTCAATACCTTCCTCAACAGTAAAAACGATCACTTCGCCCTGTTCCGCCGCAATTCCAACGACGTGTTGGAGTTCAAGTTCGCGGCAAATCCCGGCAATGAGCGCCCTACCGTCTCCGACGGTCTCAACCTCATTGACCACGGTACCGTCTCGGTTACCTTTGAAGTGGGCGGTAAATGCCGCATCTACGTGGACGGTACGCTGATGGCTGAAGTTGCCGCTCCCAAGGCTATGGGCGCAGATAACCTGTTCATCGGTCATGCCGAGGACAGCAAGCTTTTTGAAACAACCTACCGATCCATCCGCTTCTACAACCGCGTACTGACCGCCGAGGAGATCGCTCAAAACGCCGCTGCTGACGGCACCTATGGAGGCGGCGAGTCGGGCGAGACTATACCCACCTACATTAGCGTGGCACAGCCCCGCACCAACATCGTGGGTGATATTGCTGTTACCCGTGAGATCAATTCCAAGGCTGAGATGACTTCTATGATGGCAGGGAAGTCCCTTCCCGCCGCCGCTATCTATACCGTCAACGATCAGTTGCAGGTGCTGGATCAGGAGGGTAAGGCCATCTCCACCTTGGCCGAGGCCCTGGCTGTCACCGAATTTAAAATTCTGCCTATCATCGTACCCACTTCCTCTGCCGCCGTTGATGCCCTTGCCACCTTTACCAAGGAGACCCGCTTTACGGATATCTGCATCCTTTCCAAGGACGCCGCCTTGGTCAACGAGGCAAGAACCAAGATGCCCGCCGTCCGCGGTGCTGTTGACCTCACAGAGGCTTATAAAGACGTGGAGTTGACCAAAGAGAAGTGCCTGGACATCCGCCGCACCGTCAGAGCAAACGCCGCTTCCGTGGCTGTTTTGCCCGCTGACGTGGCAACGCAAGAGATGGTGCAGTACCTCTATGACGTTCAGGTCAACGTATGGGTACGTGCTGCTGACGAGCTTGATGCCCCGGGCACCTACCAGGCCCTTCTGTCGGGTGCCATGGGTGTTATTTCCGACGATACCTCCACCCTGCTGACCGTGGCTTGCGACCTGCCCGAGAACACCATGACCCGCGTGCCTCTCAACGTGGGACACAGAGGCATTCCTTCCGCTGCCCCCGAGAACACCATTGAGGGCTCCCTCTATGCCTACGAGATGGGTGCGGATTGCATCGAGCTTGATGTGTACCTGACCACCGACGGTGAGGTCGTGGTCATGCACGACGGCAACACGGGACGCACCTGTGACAAGGATCTCTCTGTGGAGGGCTCCTCCTGGGCCCAACTCTCCGAGTTGTACGTCAATAAGGGCTACGAAAATAACGAAAAATACAAGAACTGCCGAATCCCGCGCCTGAAGGATTATCTTGAGACCTTCAAGGATACGGATTGCCGTCTGTTCATTGAGATCAAAAGTGGCAAGACCCAGATCGTTTCTGCCATCAAAAAGCTGGTGGATGAATACGGTATGTACGGCCAATGCTCGGTGATCACCTTTAACACGGGTATCATGGAAGCCATGCGCCGCGATTACCCCGAAATGTCGGTGGGTGCACTCTGCTCGGGTTACCTCGACGAGGTGGACTCGGATGCCGACATGAAAGCGGTCATGGGTTTTATCGGTAAGACGAATGCGACCCTCAATCCCTCTTACTCCGGCTACGGTGAGAATGCTATCCGCGCCGCCCTGATCCGTGGTATCGGTGTGTTCCCCTGGACCTTCCGTGGAGGCGCAAACGTGTATCAGAACCACTTCCTGTGGGGTTACAGCGGTCTGACAGGCGATAATGCCAATACTCTTCGCCGTTTTGTCAAGGCTTACGACGTGGTCGTTAAGGGCGAGTCCTTTAACGTTGGCGACGCTGTGACGCTTGATATGCCGTTGACCTACTACAACCGCAAAACGAACGAAGCTACAGGTGTGACGGTACAAGTGCTGACAGGCGAAAGTCTCGTTTCCGTGGAAAATAATAAAGTTATCTTCAAAGGTGCGGGGGATGTGACTTTGCTGGTCAGCACTACCTACAGCCTCAATGGCGGCACCAAGGTGGCCTTGTATGCCCAGCCCGTGACCTTGACAATCACCGATCCCACCGCTGTGGAGACGGATCCTCAGGAGACTGATGCTCCTACCGAGCCCGTGGTGACCGAGCCTGCCGACGATCCTGTTACGACCTCCGATGCTACGACCTCTGTGGGCGGCGCTGATACCCATGACGTCACCTCTACTGTAGGCACCGATCTCGTGGATGACAAGGGCTGTGCTTCTGTCGCAGGCTGCATGAGTATTGCCATTCTGACTATACTTACCCTGGTTGGCAGTGCTTGGAAGCTCTCTAAAAAGGACTGATTATTTTCACTTGATATACTAAAAGCTCCCCCGAAGCATTGCTTCGGGGGAGCTTGTTTTATATGAGGGATCCGTTAGTTTTTCTTTTTGAGCACGACAGCGGCGGCCATGGTCATGATCACCACAGCCGAAGCCATCATAGCGGATGCACAACCGCCGTTACCATTGGCTTCGGGCTCGGTGGGTGTTTCAGTCTTGGCTTGAGTTGCTTCGTCCGAAGGAGTTTCGGTGGGGTCCTCCACAGGCTCGGTGCCCACGGGCTCGGTGCCCACGGGCTCGGTCACCACGGGCTCGGTAGGAGCATCGGTAGTGATCTCGCTTTCCTGCTCAGCAGGGGTGACGTTCACCGTGATCACGTCGCTTACGTGGGTCACGCGGTAAGAGCCGATTTTTTCGGTATAAGTGATGACAATTTTGTATTCGCCCTCAGTGTTAAAGGCCAGCTCCCAGTTGGGCTGGATCAAGGAGGCGCCTTTTTCTCCGCTGATCACCCGCATGGATAGTCCCGTGCCGCTTGTACTGACTTTCCGTTTCTGACCGTTATATTGTGTCAGCATAACATCCACCTTGAATCTTTCGCCAGCCTGAATGGTGGTGCCGTCGGGAAGATTTTCCACCGTCAAGGTCTTGCCGTAAGCACCCATGACCTCAGGGGTGTCGCCCGTCAGACCCGAGTAGCCCCAGGCAAAGGCCTGCCTGTAGCCGTTATTTGCGTAGCTGTAGGGATAGACCAACACACCGCGGAGCAGGGACTCGCGGATGACGTTGTCCTTCATTTGGGTCAGATGCTGAGGATTTAGAGTACCGCCCAGGGGGCCGATGACGCCGAAGGCCTGGATCAGACCTGCCTCGGGCGCGTCATTGGTAATGCCGTCATAGGACTCCAGACGGAGCAGACCGCCCGACATCTCGGGCCATACCTCCGCCATCTTCTGAAGCTGGGCGCCGCTGAAAGTGATGACCGAGCAACGATCTTCCATGTTGTACTTCTTCACCAGGTCGCGGACGGCGGCGGGGATGCTGTAGTCAGCCGTTTTGATCTCTACAAACATCTGCACGTCCACGTCCTTGAGCGCCTTCAGGCACTCTTCGAAGGAGGGGATCTTCACGTCCTTGAATTCAGGGTATTGCTTTGCGGTAGCATCGTTGAGGGACAAGGCCTGAAGCTCAGCCGGGGTGCTGCTTGTGATGGTCAGATCCTTGTTCCAAAGACGGCCCGTGGTCTCGTCGTGGAAGACCACCAGCTGCTTGTCCTTGGTCATGTAAACGTCGATCTCCACCACGTCAACACCCTTCTCGGCGGCCAGGAGGTACCCCTCAATGGTGTTTTCGGGAGCGAGGGAAACAATACCGCGGTGACCAATGTTCAGAGGCAGGCGGGTCATGGTGTTCTCAGGCAGGGCGCAGGCGATCTCCAGAAGATCGTTGGTGGCATCAGAGACCACGCCGATGGCACCCGACAGGAGAGCTGCGTACTGCTCTTCGGTGGTGGGCTCGGCGTTGATGCCGCACCAAACAGCCACCTGACGGTCGTAGAGGTACTGTACCGTATCCCTGTCGCACAGAGCGGCGGGGAGCAGGGCAACGTAAGCGTTGTTGATCTTCATTTCGGCGCGAATGGCCATGCACTCCTCAGCCGTGAGGGAGGCCTTGTTTGCATACTTTTCGGTGTAGTCGATGACGCCGCGACCCACGGCAAACTTTTGGTTGGCTTCAGAGATCAGGGCGGGATCCTTGGAAATGAACATCACGTCAAGGAAATTGACGGTAGAGAGGAAGGCAGAGAGCTTGGTGATGGTATCAGCATCGGAAACACGGAAGACAGGGAAAATTCTGAATTCCAGTTTTTGGATCAGCTCGTCCACGGTGCAGATCTGGCTATCGTCGTTGGCGCGGATATTCAGTCCGCTGTCCACGTTAACGATGACGGCTGCAGGAGGCGTCGCCATGTTGGAGATCAGCTCCAGCTCGGCTGCAGTACCTACCTCCCGTACCATAGCGATATCACCTGCGACGTTGGTCTTGGGCTGGGCGATATCCACGTAGGGTGTCTCCAAGGTCTCGTAAAGGGTAAAACCGTCAGCGGTGGCGTTGGCGGCTACCTCGGCCTCGGTCAACTCACGATTGTAGAAACGCATGGAGCGGTAGGTGGTCTCATAGGCCTTCACGTCCATGGCAAGCCCGATGAACAGATTGTTGGCACCCATGGTCTTGTTACAAGGCACCTCGGCACAAAGGACGCCGTCCATGTAGATGCGGCAAGAGCCACCCACCTTGTAGGTGACCGAAATCAAACCGTTCTTGAGTCTTGCCAAAGCGTTGTTGACTCTGGGACGCTCGTTACCGGGGTTGGCGGCAAATTTGAAAACGATTTGATCCGCGCCAACCTCACGGTAGAGGGCGAAATTATCGTTTGAGCTGTTGAGGAAGGTGTTGTACGCCGAACCTACCGAGGTGAAGTCATTGAAGAGCAGCTCTACGGTGAATTCCTGACTGTTCACCAGATCTACGATAGCCTCAGGGAACAGATGCTTATCATCCCGGGACATAAAGAGACCCAACTCGTTGAATTCACTGCCGGTGACGTCCAGATCGTTGTCACCGACGATGTCCTGCCATACGGTAGCGGAGGCGTCATGGCCGCTGTCCTGGTTCTGTGTGCCACTGTAGAGGGACACCAGGCCATCAGTAATGTAGCCGTGAGTTGCCTCTGCGGCATTTGTTGGCAAAGCGCCAAAGCAGGTGAGAGAGGTCAGTAGTAGGCTGACCAATGCGAGAAGTGAAATGATCTTGCGTGTTGGCATAATGGTTCTCCTTTATGACTTTTAATTTTTTAATTTGTTTTTTACGCCTTCATACGTTGTCCCACACAAGGGTGCCGTTTTCCTCTTTTACAGGCACGAACACGGGAGACTCCAGGCGATCCGCCCCTTCCAACGTCTGGGGAGAATGGATGGACAAATATGTTTGGCCGTCCGTATCGGTGAAGAGCATACCGTGACCACCGTCATACTCACCCGAGATCTCTTTGGAAAAGAGCAACTGCTCGTCGTGGCTCCATCGGCCGTCCAAACGGCCGTT
Organism: Clostridia bacterium; assembly: GCA_017456905.1. Classification (GTDB taxonomy): domain Bacteria; phylum Bacillota; class Clostridia; order Oscillospirales; family CAG-272; genus CAMEON01. Next base: position 5,500 of record JAFTIL010000062.1, on the reverse strand, counting down.
ATCGCTTCGTGCGATACCCACGCAGTAGCCGTCTGCCGTGAAATTGGACCACAGCATCAGAAGCTGACCGTCGGCCGTGGTATACATAAAGCAGCCATCGGTCACTCCTGCCTTGGCCCAGGAAGGAGCATCAGCGCGGAATAGTTCGATGGGTGTTGAGATCAGCTCGGTCAGATCATCCGACAAGCGAGCCGCCGCAAAGGTGCCCACGTGATCGGGTTGACAGGTCCACTCGTGAACGAAGACCATCCAGGGCTTGCCTTCCTTGTCTATATAGAGGGTGCCGTCAATGCAATCCCAATCATTGGGAGTCACGTGACCGTCGGAATGATAGCGGAAGGGCCCTTCGGGAGTGTCGGACTTGAGGATCACACAGCCGCGGTGGTTGTTTTTCGTGGAGCAATAGGTGGTGATCATGTAGAAAGCGCCGTTATATAGATGAACCTCGGGCGCCCAGTGCTGGCCGCCGTCGTCTGCAGGATCGGGCACAACTTGACCCAGGTCCTCCCAATCTCCCGCCAGGGAGCCGGAGACGTTTCTGTAGCAATGCCAGCCCGTACCGTGGGCGTAGTAAATTCCGTCCTTGACCACAATAAAGGGGTCGCGGAGCCGTTTGATGCTTGAAATGATCATGGCGTTTACCTCCTTCCAAGATGGATCATTGGAAATCACTTTATTATAACACAAACATCCGAAAATGTCCATAGATTTCGTGAGAATGAATACGATTTGTGTGTTGTGACAGTAAATAAAATCAAAAATACCCGACCGTGGGAAGCCCCGGTCGGGTATTGAGTCAATAAATATTACGAATGCGCTTGCGAATGGCGAAGAAGATACCCAGCCCCAGCAGAACAATTAAAATGGCACCGCAGATGATATAAATACCTGCGCTGACGGTGACGTCGGACTTCAGCTCCTCCCAAAGCTGGTTAATGAGGATGAGCTTTTCGCCAGAAAGGTTCTTGTAGGTGGAGGTCTTCACGCTGTCGGTGTCGTACATCTTTTCGTATGCATCGTCCTTGATCTCGCCCATGTACTCAACGTACTCCTCGTTCTCCACCACCATGCGGTTGGGAGAGGCGTAGTAGGTGTACTCGGCGTTGGCAATGGCGGGTGCGCCGTAATTGGGATCTACGGACAGCATGAAATTGATGTAACGCTCGGCAATTTCCTTGTTCTGTGCCGATTTGGGGACACACATGGCATCCACGTAGAGGTTGGTTCCTTCCTTGGGATAGAAAAATTCCAGATCGGGGTTATTCTCGTACATGGCCAGATAGTCGCCGGCGTAGTAGGCGGCGATGCCCGCAGAGCCGTTCTCCATTTTGTTGTAGATCTCGTCCATGACGTAACCCTGCAAAATGGGCTTTTGCTCCTTGAGCTTCCCCAGGGCGGCGCGCCAGTCGGCCTCACTATCGGAGTTGACGTCCAGCCCCAGGTAATATTGGGCCGTACCAAAGGCATCTCGGGAGTTGTTGAACTGGAGAATGTTACCCGCGTGCTTTTCGTCCCACATGAGCTGCCAGCTTCCCAGGTTGGGATCATCCGCATCCACCATGGTGGTGTTGTAGATGATGCCGATCATGCCGTAAAGGTAGGGAACGGAATAGACGTTGCCGGGATCGTAGGCCGAATGCTCGGAGGTCTCACCGAAAAACTCAGGCAGAAGATTTTCTTTGGCGAGAGGGATGTTATCATAGTTCAACGGAGCCAGCAGGTCTTCGGAAATGAGGCGCTCGATCATGTAGTCCGAGGGAACCACCACGTCGTAGCTCACAGAGCCCGAGCTGAGCTTGGCATACAAAGATTCGTTGGAGGAGAAGGTGGAATAGTTTACCTTGACCTTAACGCCATAGGTGTCGAAATACCATTCTTCAAACCGCTTGTTTGAATCCTCCGTACCCTCGCTGCCGTCGGACATATATTCGCCCCAGTTATAGACGTACAAGGTCACGGTCTCACCGCTGCCACCCTCGGCGCTACAGCCCGAAAGGCTGAGAAGCAGGGAAGGGAGGACGCAGAGAAGAGCCAGAACAAGAGCGGAGAAACGCTTAAACTTATTGGATTTTTTCATCTTGTCACCCCCTCTTTTGGCCTTTTTTTCGGCTACCCACAGAGCCCGCGAAGTTGACCACCAGCAGAATGATGAGAATGATCACCACGATGAGGGCAGACAGCGCGTACATGCTGAACTTCACGTTGTGGGCGGTTTGGTTGTAGACGTACAGGGGGAGTGTCTGGAAGTCGGGGGAGCTAACGAAATGGCTGATGACGAAATCGTCAAGAGACATGGTAAAACCAAGCATGAGACCCGAAATGATGCCGGGGATGATCTCGGGTAGCTCCACCATGAAGAAGGCGCGGGCGGGGGTACAGCCCAGATCCTGTGCCGCCTCGGAAAGTGACTTGTCCAGGCCCTTGAAGCGGGGCATGACCGACAAAAGCACGTAGGGCAGGTTGAAGGTCACGTGGGCGATGAGCATGGTGCCAAAGCCAAAGAAGGACTGAGCCTTCATGATGGCGGCCACCGCCACGAACAAAAGCATCATGGAGACGCCTGTGACGATATCGGGGTTCATCATGGGGATGTTGGTGATGGTATTGACAGCCCCCTTGACGTATTTGCTTTTCATGCGGTGGAGTCCCAAAGCGCCGAAGGTGCCGATGACGGTGGCGATCAGCGAGGACGACACAGCCAGGACCAGGGAATTGACCAAAGAGGACAGCGCCTCCTCGTCGTTAAAAAGCTCCTCGTACCATGTGAGGGAGAAGCCCGAAAATTCCGCAAGGCTGCCCGATTCGTTGAAGGAAAAGACGATCAGCACGATGATGGGAATGTAGAGTAGGAAGAAGATCAGACCGATATAGCATTTGGATAAGAATTTCACGGTACGATCCCTCCTCCCTTGCCGCTCTTGGACGAGGAGGGCTGACGCTCGTCATCCGAGAAGTGGTTCATGATGCGGAGAGAGATGAGGATCAGGATCATCATCACCAGAGAGATGGCGGCCCCCACGTTGTAGGTGCTGGGGTTCTGGAATAGCCGCTCAATGGTATCACCCACCAGGTCGATCTTGCCCGCACCCAGCTTCTGGGAAATATAGAAGGTGCTGATGGAGGGGACGAAAACCATGGTGATGCCCGAGATCACTCCCGACACAGTCAGGGGCATGATGACGCGGGTCATGGTCTGAAAAGCGTTACAGCCCAGGTCGTGGGAGGCTTCAATATAGCGCTTGTCCAGCTTGGTCATGGCTGTGAAAATGGGCAGGACCATGTAGGGCAGAAAGTCGTAGATCATGCCCAGGATAACGCCGAAGTTGGTGCCCACGATGGAAAGCTTGTCAAGACCCAGATTTTCCAAGAGGGAATTGAGCAGACCGCCGTTATCAAGAAGAGCCATCAGCGCATAGGTGCGGATGAGCAGATTGCACCACATGGGGAGCATGACCAGCACCATGAGGATCTTCTGTGCTCTGGGAGACTGCCTGGACATGAAATAGGCCAGGGGATATCCGATGAGCAGGCATACCACCGTTGCGATCAAGGCAAAGGCGATGGACAGGATAAAGACGTTGCCGTACTGAGACAGAGACGCGATGTTAGAGAAGGAAAAGTTTCCGTCAGTATCGGTGAAGGCGAAGTACAGCACGAAGATCATGGGGGCCACGATGAACATGATGGCCCACAAAATATGGGGGGCCGCCGCGATCTTCTGGAACAGAGAGGTTTTTCTCATTCCTCGACCTCCTCCTCGGGGTCACCGAGATGCTCCAGCTCGTCGCTGAAGGAGGAATAGTCGCCAAACATACCCGAATACTCGGATTTCTTCATGACGTGGATAGCCTCGGGCTCAATATAGAGGCCAATGGTGGTTTCGGGAGCCACGTGGTCGGAGGTCTCCAGCATCCATTTGAAACCCTGGACATCTACGATGATCTCGTAATAGTCGCCCTTGAAGGTCACAGAGCTGACGACGCCCGTGATCATGCCCTTGTCGATGGCTACAACGTCCACGTCCTCGGGACGCACTACGATGTCTACCTTTTCGTTCTTGGCAAAGCCCTTGTCTACACAGACAAAGGTATGGTTGGAGAATTTCACCTTGAAGTCCTCCAGCATGATACCGTCGAGGATGTTGGATTCACCGATAAAGTCGGCCACGAAGGCGTTCTCGGGCTCGTTGTAGATGTCCTCGGGGGTGCCGATCTGCTGGATCTGACCGTTTGCCATAACCACCACGGTGTCGGACATGGAGAGAGCCTCCTCCTGGTCGTGGGTGACGTAGATGAAGGTAATGCCCGTCTCGCGCTGGATGCGCTTCAGTTCGTTCTGCATATCCTTGCGGAGCTTGAGGTCAAGGGCGCCCAAAGGCTCGTCCAAAAGCAGGACGCGGGGGCGATTGATCAAGGCGCGGGCGATGGCCACGCGCTGCTGCTGACCGCCCGAAAGGGTGGTAACACGGCGGCGCTCAAAGCCCTTGAGGTTGACCATGGCCAGCATTTCCTGCACCTTTGTTTTGATCTCCTCCTCGGGCGTCTTTTTCAGACGCAGACCGAAGGCCACGTTTTCATACACATTGAGGTGAGGGAACAGGGCGTACTTCTGAAATACCGTGTTGACAAGACGCTCGTAGGGGGGAACGTCGTTAATTCTTTTACCGTCAAAAAAAACATCCCCGGTGTCAGGCGTTTCAAAACCGCCGATGATCCGGAGGGTCGTGGTCTTGCCACACCCCGATGGTCCAAGCAGAGTGACGAACTCTTTATCGTGGATATCAAGGCTGACATGATCGAGAACAGTCTCGCCGTCAAAGGCCTTGGATACCCCATTGATTCGAATGAGGATGTCGTTTTCCATTTCGCATAAATACTCCTTTGGAGGCTTTAGTGCTTGCGCGTCTCCCGTCATACGGAGAAACCCTCGGCGTTTCTGCAGGCGCCGTGCGCGACGGCGTGGTTAAGCGCTTATTTCTCCCGTATGCATACTGTCCGCAAACTTATGATTATTTTAGCAGAAAACTCGAAAAAATGCAATATGTTTTGCAAATTCTTTGAAAATTCGTCATTTAATCCAATTATCCCCCCCTGCAGGGCCTATTTTCGCGAAAAACTTCGTCTATTTGTCAAATATCAACGGATTGCTTGATTTTAGAGATGGTAAATTGTTGGCCGCAGTGCGGCTTCCAATATCGGGGAGGTTCAACCTGTGCGTGCTTCATCACGCGATGGGTTATATAACGATAAATTGTTGTTTATCTTACTAACTTTTCTTCCTACAGCGGAAGAAAAGTTACAAAAGAAGCGCCGCTCAAGGGAGAAGCCTCTCCCTTGAGAAACCCTCTCAAGGTGACGCACGCCGCCTTCGGCGGCAACAGCGTGTCACGAGCCTCCATACCCATTGCCTCGCCCCCACGGCGGAGCGCCTCGGGGCTCATCAAAAACCTGTTTCTGCTCCCTGATTGGGAGTGATAGGGCAAATTCAGGGCCGTACCCGT
>JAFTIL010000008.1 GCA_017456905.1 Clostridia bacterium | reverse complement strand
CGGGTCAAGAACTTTACAATTTCTACCTACTGTTTGATCTCTTGGCAAAATAATTTTTGCTAAAGGTTCTTGGAGGGGGTCTGGGGGGCACTTCTTTCAAGAAGGGCCTCCCAGGCGTACTCCGCTAAACAACAATTTATCGTATATTATCGTATAAAGATTATAAAGAAAGGTGTTCAAATGAAACAATACAATATCACGGGTATGTCCTGCGCCGCCTGCCAGACCCGTGTGGAAAAGGCGGTAAACGAATTAAAGGGTGTCACGTCTTGTTCGGTCAGCCTTTTGACCAACTCCATGGGCGTGGAAGGAGACGTTTCGCCCGAAGCTGTCATATCCGCCGTAGAAAAGGCGGGCTACGGCGCGTCGCTCAAGGGAGGGGAAGGCCCTGTAAGCCCTGTCGAGGCCAGCAAAGCCGACGCGCTTGCCGACAGAGAATCTCCCGTTTTGCTCCGACGGCTTATCAGCTCCCTCATTTTTATGCTCCCCTTGATGTATATTTCGATGGGCGGTGTCATGTGGGGATGGCCGCTTCCCGTTTTTTTAAAGGATAATCCCTTGGCTGTAGGACTTTCGGAGCTCCTTGGGGCGGGGATTGTGATGGTCATCAATCAAAAGTTCTTTGTTAACGGTACGAAGGGAATTCTGCATTTGTCTCCCAATATGGACACGCTGGTAGCGCTTGGATCGGGAGCTTCCTTTATCTACAGCACTGCGGTGCTGTTCGAGATGTGTTGGGACGTGGCCAATGGATTTTCTCACGCCGCCGAGGTTGCGCTCCACCATAAGCTGTACTTTGAATCTGCCGCCATGATCCTTACATTGATCACGGTGGGTAAACTATTGGAGGCACGCGCCAAGGGAAAAACGACCAACGCGCTACGCAGTCTCATTGAGCTGACGCCTAAAACCGCCGTCGTTATCCGCAACGGCGAAGAGGTTACCGTGCCCGTATCGGAAGTGAAAAAAGGAGAGTGCTTTGTGGTGCGCCCCGGCGAAAGCATTCCCGTGGATGGTATTGTCATCGAGGGTATGAGTGCTGTCAATGAGTCTGCCCTGACGGGGGAGAGCATCCCAGTGGATAAAAACGTGGGGGATAGCGTTTCGGCTGCCACCATCAACCAATCGGGACATATGATTTGTGAAGCCACCCGCGTGGGGGAGGATACCACCCTTTCTCAGATCATCCGCATGGTCAGCGATGCCGCCGCCACCAAAGCGCCCATTGCCAAGGTAGCCGATAAGGTGTCGGGCGTATTTGTCCCCGTAGTTATGGGTATTGCCCTGGTGACTCTCGTTGTATGGCTCATCGCGGGACAGACAGCGGGGTATGCTTTGGCCAGGGCCATCTCCGTTCTGGTCATCAGTTGCCCCTGTGCCTTGGGCCTTGCCACGCCCGTGGCAATCATGGTGGGCAACGGCGTAGGCGCGAAGAACGGCATTTTGTTCAAGACCGCCGTTTCGCTGGAGGAAACGGGACGCGCCGATATCGTTGTCCTGGATAAGACGGGTACTGTCACCGAGGGCAAGCCTCGTGTGACTGACGTCCATTGTCAACGGCAAGGGGATAACGCCGCAGCCTTGGATTTTATGAGAGCGGTCTATTCGCTGGAATCCCTCAGCGAGCATCCTCTTTCGCTGGCCATCGTGGAGAAAGCAACCGAAATGGAATTGTCGCCTTGGCCCGTTACCCAATTCAAGGCCATTCCCGGCAAGGGCTTGGAGGGATACGTCCATACAAGCGATGCCGGAGGATACATGCTCTACGGCGGCAACCGTTCCTTTGTTGAATCCATTCATCCCATTCCCGCACACGCCAAAGACATGGCCGACAAATGGGCAAGTGAGGGCAAGACCCCCCTGTATTTTGCGAGCGAGACCGATTTTATGGGCGTGATCTCTGTGGCAGATACCGTTAAATCCGACAGCAAGCAAGCCATACGTGAGCTGCAGGATATGGGCCTTCACGTGGTCATGCTGACGGGCGACAACCCTAAGACCGCCGCCGCCATCGCCCGCGAGGCGGGGATCGATGCGGATCACGTGGTTGCGGGTGTCCTTCCCGACGGCAAGGAGGCGGTGATCCGTGAGCTCCAAAACCGTGGAAAGGTCATCATGGTAGGTGACGGTATCAACGACGCCCCTGCTTTGACCCGTGCGGATATCGGTATTGCCATCGGCGCGGGGGCCGACGTAGCCATTGACGCCGCTGACGTGGTGCTGGTCAACAGCCGCTTGTCAGACGTGGTTGCCGCCATTCGTCTCAGCCGCGCAACACTTCGGAATATTCATGAGAATTTGTTCTGGGCGTTCTTTTATAACATGATCGGTATTCCCTTGGCCGCGGGTGTGTGGATCCCTCTTTTCGGATGGGAGCTTCAGCCCATGTTTGGCGCCGCGGCTATGAGCCTGTCCAGCTTTTGCGTGGTGACCAATGCGCTCAGACTGAATTTTGTGCGTATCCGCAACCCCAAGGCGTATCGCCGTAAGAAAAAAACAGAGGGGCCGCTTTTGACCGCCCCCGTATATACAAACCAAACCAACGAAAGTGAGGAAAAAACGATGGAAAAGACCTTAAAGATCGAGGGTATGATGTGTCCCCGTTGCGAGGCTCATGTCAAGAAGGCCCTGGAGGCTGTGGAGGGTGTGACCTCCGCTACCGCCGATCACACCACCGATACCGCTGTGGTGACCCTGGCCGCCCCCGTGGACAACGCCGTGCTGAAGGCCGCCGTGGAGGCTGATGGTTACACCGTTCTTGAGATCTGCTGAAAGAAAAAACGCCCGAGCCGTGAGGCTCGGGCGTTTTGTTATTGGTTATGCGATGGGTTCAAAATCCTGAGCGCCGTGCTTACACAGGGGACAGACAAAGTCCTCGGGGAGCTCCTCACCCTCATAAACGTAGCCGCAGATCTTGCAGACGTAGCCCTTCTTGCCCTCGGTCTGGGGCTTGGGCTTGACGTTGCTGTGATAGTAGGTATAAGTCATGGTCTCGCGGTCGGAGATCACACGGGCTTCGGTGACCGAGCAGATGAACATGCCGTGGGTGTCCAGATCCACGTACTGCTCTACCTTCAAAGACATGAAGGCGTTGATGTGGCGGGGCAGGAACACCAGCCCGTTATCCGAGCGCAGAGGCTCACAATCGGCAAACTTGTCCACGTTGCGTCCGCTTTGGAAGCCGAAGACCTCAAAGACCTTGAAGGGGGCGTCCACGGTGAGGCAGTTGACGTTCATCTTTCCCGTCTGCTTGATGACATGGTGAGAGTAGTTAGCTTTGTTGATGGTGACGGCGATGCGGTTGGGGGTGTCGGTGACCTGAGATACGGTGTTGACGATGAGGCCGTTGTCCTTCTTGCCGTCATTGGATGTGACCACGTACAGACCGTAGCCGATCTTAAAGAGGGCGGTCATATCGTTCTTGTTGGCCGTCGCGTCCTGCTGGGCGAGGTACTCACGGCAGAGTTCGTCGGCAAGGTCGGTGATCTGCTGTGTGCTCTCTTCATTGAGGGCAGACAGGATCTTTACGGTGGCTTCGGTGTAGGTGAGATTCTTGGATTTCTCCAGCATCCCCTTCATGACCTTGGTGGCCATGGGCGCCCAGGAGCCGTTCTCAATGAAGGCCACGGTGCGATTGGAATAGTTGCGTTCGGTGAGGTGGTTGATGAATTCCCGCATGAAGGGGAAGATCTCGGCGTTATAGGTAGTGGTGGCCAGCACCAGCTTGGAGTAGCGGAAGGCATCCTCCACGCACTCGGCCATGTCACTACGCGCCAGATCGTTGATTACGACCTTGGGACAGCCCTTGGCGCGAAGCTGTTCAGCCAGCTTCATCACGGCCTTCTTGGTGTTGCCGTAGACCGAGGTGTAGGCGATGACGATACCCTCCTCCTCAGGCTGGTAGGAGGACCAAATGTTGTAAAGGTTGAGATAGTAGCCCAGATTTTCGTTCAGCACGGGGCCGTGCAGAGGACAAATGGTTTGAATGTCCAGCCCTGCGGCCTTTTTCAACAGAGCTTGTACTTGAGCGCCGTATTTGCCCACGATGCCGATATAGTAGCGGCGGGCCTCGCAAGCCCAGTCCTCGTCGGCATCCCAGGTGCCGAATTTACCGAAGCCGTCGGCGGAGAAAAGCACCTTGTCGGCAGAGTCGTAGGTAACGATGACCTCGGGCCAGTGGACCATAGGGGCGGCGACGAAGGTCAGGGTGTGGTTGCCGAGGCAGAGGGTGTCGCCTTCGCTCACCACAATACGGTTGTCGGTGAAATCCGTGCCAAAGAAGTTCTTCATCATATTGAAGGCCTTGGCAGAGGAAACGAGGGTGGCGCCGGGATACGCCTTGACGAAATTCATGATATTGGCAGAATGATCGGGCTCCATATGCTGAATGATAAGATAATCGGGCTTACGGCCGCCCAAGGCATTCTGGATGTTATCCAGCCATTCGTGGGTGAAGCGGGCGTCCACTGTGTCCATGATGGCGATCTTGTCGTCGAGGATAGCGTATGAGTTGTAGGCCATGCCGTTGGGCACGACGTACTGCCCCTCAAAGAGATCGATCTCGCGGTCGTTGACGCCGATATATTTGATCGTGTCGGAAATATACATGATAGTCCTCCTAAAATAATCTTTCTATATGATTATACCATAAGTTTCACTTACATTCAATAACTTTTTCGAAATTTATCCTGCAAATATTTGTAAGCTTTGTGAAGGCACGGTGTAGAGCAGTCACAAAAAAATCAGAAGGGGAAGGGTGAAAATCTCTTGACTTTTGAGGGAGATGATGATATACTGTTAAATGTCGTAAAAATCTTTATATATCAATGGTAATTTAACATTCGGTTAACAATCGGCGCGCGCCGATACGGAGGAAGAAAAGTGTTAGAACTCAAAGGCATAAAAAAGGACTATCCCGCAGGGAGTACAACGGTACACGCTCTGCGCGGTATTGACCTTCAATTCCGAAGATCGGAATTTGTGGCTATTCTCGGCCCTTCGGGCTGTGGTAAGACCACCCTGCTCAATATCGTGGGTGGCCTCGACGGCTACACCGAGGGCGATCTGATCATAGGCGGTACGTCTACGAAGCAGTATAAGGATAGAGACTGGGACGCGTATCGTAACCACTCCATCGGTTTCGTTTTCCAAAGCTATAACCTCATCCCCCACCAGACTGTGCTTCGAAACGTTGAGCTTGCCTTGACCCTGTCAGGTGTGGGTAAGGCAGCGCGCAAGCAGAGAGCCAAAGCTGCGCTGGAGGCCGTGGGCCTGGGTGACCAGCTCAATAAGCGCCCCTCCGAAATGTCGGGCGGTCAGATGCAGAGAGTGGCTATTGCCCGTGCGTTGGTCAACAACCCGGATATCATCCTTGCCGACGAGCCTACGGGTGCTTTGGACACCAAGACCAGCGTACAGGTCATGGAGATCCTCAAGGAAGTGTCCAAGGACCGTTTGGTCATCATGGTCACCCATAACCCCGAGCTGGCAGAAGCGTACGCTACCCGTACTATCAATATGCTGGATGGACAGATCCTCAAGGATTCCGCGCCCCTCACGGACGAGGAGATCAAAGCGGAGGATAAGCGGGTAGCCGCACTCAGGGAAGCCGCTAAGGGGAAGAAAAAGGCCAAACAGCCCTCCATGTCCTTCGGCACCTCCTTTATGCTGTCTCTTAATAACCTGTTTACCAAGAAGGGAAGAACCGCACTGACCTCCTTTGCAGGTTCTATCGGTATCATTGGTATCGCCCTGATTCTGGCAGTGTCCCAGGGTACGACGGCCTATATTGACTATGTGCAGGAATCCACCCTGTCCTCCTATCCTTTGACCATTCAACAACAGACCCAGGATTTTTCCGCTATGATGGGTGCCATGACAGAAGTACACGAATCCATGGAGGCTGATCGCGATCCCAATCTGATTTACGTGGATGATTCTCTCGGTACCATGATGGGTGCCATGAGTGCCACCACCAGTAACAACCTGGAAAAATTCAAGGCCTATATTGACGAGCATTACGACGAGCTGGAGCCCTATCTCACGGGCATTCAGTACACCTATAATTTCGATCTGCAGGTCTTTACTGCCGACGGAAAGACACAGGTCAGCCCCACCACCATTTTTGATAACATGGGCTCTGCTTTCTCAGGTATGACAGAGCTGATGCAAGCCTCGGGCATGACGGGCATGATGGGTGTTATGTCCGAAATGATCGACAACCAAGAGCTTCTGAGCCGCCAGTACGACGTGGTGGCAGGCGAGTGGCCCGATGAGGCAAACGAGCTGGTGCTGGTGGTCTCAAGCGACAACCAGATCAGCAAGATGACCCTCTATATGCTGGGCATTTTGGATCAGAGCGAGTTGGAAGATATCATGAAGGAGCTCATGCAGAACGGCGAGTATGATACCACGCCCATAGATCCCTTCACCTTTGACGATTTCATCGGGATGTCCTTCCGTTTGTTGAACACCTCGGATTTCTATGAAAAGACCGATACCACTTATACCGCGGACGGTAAAACCTACCCCGTTTGGCGCGATCTTCGCAAAGATCTGCAGTATGAGCAGGAAGATTTTGTCACCGATCACGGCGTCGAGCTGAAGATCTCTGGTATCATCCGTCCCGCCAAGGGCTCCAACGCCAGTTCCATCGCCACCAACCTGGCCTATACCAAGGCCTTGACCGATCTCATCCTTGACATGAATGCCGAGTCTGAGGTCATCGCGCAACAAAAGGAGACTCCCGATCACAACGTGCTGACGGGCCTGAAATTCGAGCGCACGGTCTACACCCCCGAAACCATCGGCGAGCTGATCTCTAAGGTGGACGATGCCACCATGGAGCAGTTCTACGCTTTCATGACCCAGCAGATCATCGAGAACCCTGAGTATAGTGATAAGCTGGCGGTCACCGATGCCAATTCCTTCGTGCAGTATTATATGCTCATGTCCGAGGGGCAACAGGCCTCTCTCATGTCCAAGATCCTGCAGGCCGCCCAAGCCGGCGGAGCCGATATGACCAAGCTGTTTGCCACCTTGAGCAGCATGAATCCCACCATTCAGATCACGTCTGAAAACTTTATCGCGCTTCTGCCCAGTCTGGGTCTGGAGACCGAATACGTGGCCCTTATGGGTATGAGTGCCGAAGAGGTCGCAGAGGCTCAAAATACTACCCTGGAAGAAATGGCGGCCGCCATGGGAATGCCCGTGGAAATGCTGACCCAAATGTTGGCCGTCTCCGGCCTTATTGATCTGGCAGGCGAGGAGGTCATGGCGGGTGTCTACAAGGGAATGTCCGAGGAGATCCTGAATATGAAGGTCAACGAGGAGATCTTCCTGGCCATCCTCGGCACCATGAGTGCAGAAGACGAGACCTTCAAGACCCTGGAGGAGACTCTTTACAAAATGGCTCCCCAGACCGATGCCTCTTACGAATCTAACCTGACCCTTTTGGGCGACGCAGAAAAGGCCAAGCCCGCGTCCATCAACTTCTACGCCGTTGATTTTGAGTCGAAGGATATGATCGAGCAGTTCATTTCCGACTACAACGACGCTGCCGAAGAGACCGATAAGCTGAAGTACGCCGATATGGTGGGTATGCTCATGTCCTCGGTCACCACCATCATTGACGCCATCACCTACGTGCTGATTGCCTTTGTTTCCATCTCCCTCATCGTGTCCTCTATCATGATTGGTGTTATCACCCTCATCTCGGTACAGGAGAGAACCAAGGAGATTGGTATCCTCCGCGCCATCGGTGCTTCCAAGCGAAACGTCTCGAGTATGTTCAATGCCGAGACTATGATCATCGGCTTTACTTCGGGACTTTTGGGCGTATTGATCACCTATCTCCTGTGTATCCCCATCAACCTGATCCTCAATGCACTGACGGGTATCGCACAACTCAAGGCAATCCTGCCCTTGCCCGCGGCCATCATTCTGGTGGCTATCAGTGTCCTTTTGACGCTGATCTCGGGTATCATTCCTTCGGGCAGTGCTGCTAAGAAGGATCCCGTGGTCGCCCTCCGTACTGAATAAATTCGGGCTATCGCCCCTGACCCCTCCGATGCGTTTGCTTCGGAGGGTTTTTTCCTAATAGTCTCCATTCCGCCGCCATCGGCGGCACAAATACACCTTGAAATTTAACCGTGTCGCTGTAGCGACAAAATGGGCGGGGCTCCATTTTAGGGAAAATTGTGCGTGAAACGGTGAACTTCGATTTCCGATCATTGAACTTTCACGCTATTTCTCTTGACAAATTCAAGGTTTTGGTTTATAATGCCCTTGTATAATGCGGAAGTGTTTCACTTCAATGTTAATCTTCGCAAATGAAAGGGTCAAACCTATGTCAGTCAAAAATATTCCCGAGCTTTTTGGCAGTATGGTCTTCAACGACGAAGTCATGCGTCAACGCCTCCCCAAGGAGGTCTATAAGTCCCTGACCAAGACCATTGCCACGGGCGGTACCATTGATCCCGCCATTGCAGACGTGGTGGCCAACGCCATGAAAGATTGGGCCATCGAAAAGGGTGCTACGCACTATACCCATTGGTTTCAGCCCTTGACGGGTGTCACCGCCGAGAAGCACGATGCGTTCATTTCCCCCATTCCCGGAGATCGCGTGGTCATGGAATTTTCGGGCAAGGAGCTCATCAAGGGAGAGCCCGATGCCTCCTCCTTCCCCTCGGGAGGCTTGCGCGCTACCTTTGAGGCTCGAGGTTATACCGCCTGGGATCCCGCGTCCTATGCTTTCGTCAAGGACCGCACCCTGTATATCCCCACTGCTTTCTGCGCCTATACGGGTGAGGCGCTGGATACCAAAACCCCTCTGCTCCGCTCTATGGATGCCATCAGCCGCGAGGCGCTCCGTATCCTCCGTCTCTTTGGCGACACCGTCACTAAGCGCGTGACCACCACGGTCGGTGCTGAGCAGGAATATTTTCTCGTCAATAAAGAATATTTTGAAGGTCGAAAGGATCTTCTTTACTGTGGACGCACACTTTTTGGCGCTCCTGCCCCCAAAGGTCAGGAGATGGATGACCATTATTTCGGCCCTATCAAGCCCAAGGTAGCCGCCTTCATGAAGGAGCTGGACGAGGTGCTTTGGACGCTGGGCGTTAATGCCAAGACCGAGCACAACGAGGCCGCCCCCTCCCAGCACGAGCTGGCACCCATCTACGCCACCACCAACATGGCCGTGGACCAAAATCTGCTCACTATGGAATATATGAAGCTGACCGCTGAAAAGCACGGTATGGTCTGCCTGCTCCATGAAAAGCCCTATGCGGGTGTCAACGGCTCGGGTAAGCACAACAACTGGTCTCTGACCACCGATGACGGCCGCAATCTGGTGAAGCCTGGCAAGAACCCCCGTGAAAATACCCTGTTTTTGCTGCTTTTGGCTGCCATTGTCCGCGCCGTGGACGAATACCAGGATCTTTATCGTATGTCTGTAGCCTACCCCGGCAACGATCACCGCTTGGGCGGCTATGAAGCGCCCCCTGCCATCATTTCTCTGTTCCTTGGTGACGAGCTGGACGAGATCATCAATGCCATCGTGGAGGGCGTGGACTACGCCAAGCATGCCGCACCTACCATGAATCTGGGCATTCCCTCGGTTCCCACCTTCCGCAAGGATACCACCGACCGCAACCGTACCTCTCCCATTGCCTTCACGGGTAATAAGTTTGAGTTCCGTTCCCTGGGCTCTTCTCAGAACATCGCCCTGCCCAACGTGGTGCTGAACACTACCGTGGCCAAGGTGCTGTGTGATATGGCTGACCGTCTTGAGAATGCTGAGGATTTCACCTCTGAGGTGGCGGCGGTCATCAAGGATACCTTTACGGATCACAAACGTATCATTTTCAACGGCAACGGTTACTCCGCCGAGTGGACGGCCGAGGCTGCTCGTCGCGGTCTGCTCAACCTCCGCACAACTGTTGAGGCCTGCGAGACCTTGACTCATCCTAAGAATATCGCCCTGTTTGAGCAGTTTGGTGTGCTCAGCGAGGTGGAGCTTCGTTCCCGCCAAGAGATCATGATGGAAAACTACGCCAAGGTGCTGAACATTGAGGCGCAGACCATGATCATCATGGCCTCCCGTCAGATCATCCCCGCAGTGGAGACTTACCTCGGCCAGCTTGCCGAGACGGCCGTGAGCAAGCAAAAGCTCTGCGGAGACGCGGCCGTAGGTCTGGAGAAGGAGTTGATCAACCGTCTTTCAGATCTCAACGCTAAAGCCTTCCATGCCGTGGAGGCCCTCCGCCAAGCTGACCGTGAGGCAACCGCCGCGGGCGACGCTCATGCTGTAGCCTGCGCCTTCCGCGACAAGGTGGTTCCCGCCATGGCCTCCCTTCGTGCCCCTGTGGATGAAATGGAGACCCTCATGCCCTCAAAGCTGTGGCCGCTGCCTACCTACGGCGAGATGACCTATCAGCAGTAAATTAAAATTCATGATGCCAAAAGAAAGGAGGCAAAGATGAAAAAAAATCGTGAGCAAAGTGAAGCGCCCCGAACACCTTTGCTTCCCTCGATCCATTCTCCTCGGGACTTGAAGGCGATCCCCGCTGAAGCGATTCCCTCTCTTTGCGAGGAGATCCGAGAGACCTTGGTGACCACCGTGACCAAAAACGGCGGCCATCTCGCCTCCAATCTGGGCGTGGTAGAGCTTTCCGTGGCCATGCACCGTGTCTTTGATTGTCCTAAGGATCATTTTATTTTCGACGTGGGACACCAGAGCTACGTTCATAAGCTGCTCACAGACCGCTACGAGCGCTTTGACACCCTGCGACAAGGGGGCGGCATTTCGGGCTTTACCAAACGGAGCGAAAGTGAATACGATTGTTTTGGTGCGGGTCATAGCTCCACCTCGCTGTCTGCTGCGCTGGGCTTTGCCAAAGGCGACAGGCTGGGCGGGTCCGATGCCTACACCGTGGCCGTGGTTGGTGACGGTGCCTTTACGGGCGGTATGATCCACGAGGCTCTCAACAACGTATCGCGTCATCTGAAGCTCATCATCATCATCAATGAAAACGAAATGTCCATTTCCAAAAATGTGGGACGTTTCGCTAACCATATGGCCAAAATGCGCCGCAAGGCGGGGTATTTCAAGGCCAAGAAGACCACCGCTCGTATTCTGACCCACATCCCCCTCGTAGGCAAAAGTCTTTTCAAGGGACTTGTCAATTTGAAGAAAGCCTTTAAGAACGCGCTGTACGGCAGTAACTATTTTGAGGATATGGGCCTCTACTACCTCGGCCCAGCCGACGGTAATGATTACGAGGCCGTAGAGCGGTTGCTGACCGAGGCCAAGGGACAGCCTGAAAGCTGTGTGGTCCACATAAAGACTCGAAAGGGTAAGGGTTATACCCCTGCCGAGGCGGATCCCGGTTATTATCACGGGATGTCTCCCGGCGGCGCACCGCCCAAGGAGAATTTTTCCGTTCATTTGGGACAGATCCTCACCGAGCTGGGACAGAAGGATCCTTCCATATGTGCAATCACCGCCAGTATGAGCGAGGGCACGGGTCTGGAATGCTTCCGTGCTGCTTGTCCCAAGCAGTTCTTTGACGTAGGCATCGCCGAGGAGCACGCGCTGACCTTTGCCGCAGGACTGGCCGCCGACGGCTACAAGCCCGTGACCGCCATTTATTCCAGCTTCATGCAGAGAGCCTACGATCAGATTATTCACGATGTGGCTCTGCAGGAGCTTCCCGTGCTTATGTGCATTGACCGTGCGGGCCTCAACGCTGCTGACGGTGCTACCCACCACGGCATTTTTGACGTGGCCTTCCTTTCTCAGATCCCGCGGATCGACCTGTATACCCCCGTGACCTTCGAGGGTCTGTCTCTTTCGGTGCAAACCGCCTTGGAAAAGGGAAGACCTGCCGCTATCCGCTATCCCAACGGCTACGAGGATTGTCGTATCATTTCCGCCTTCTATTCCGACGGACAGCCCAAGGATATCGGCGTGCGAAAAAATTATGCCGACGGGGAAGTGCTGGACGGCGTGATCATCACCCACGGCCGTATGGCCGCAGAGGCACTCAAGGCCTGTGATATGGCCAAGGCGCAGGGCAGGCGGATGGGCGTGGTGCTTTGTGAGTACATCAAGCCCTACGGGCAGTTGGCCAAAACCTTGCTGGAGGTCCTGCCTCGGGCGGACGTTCCCGTCCTCTTTGCCGAGGAAGAGATCCGCGCGGGCGGCTTTGGCATGATGCTCTCGGACGAGCTCTGTAAAATATCCAATTTCAGACAGCGTCCTTATGACATTCTTGCTGTGGATGACAGCTTCGTGATCCAAACCCGTCCGGAACCGATTTACAAGACAGCGGGAGTGGATGCCGAGTCCATGCTGGCCCGCATGGATGCTATGCTGTCTCTTTTACGTAGGAAATGACAAAAAAATTGCCCCGAGCCCTTGACGGCACGGGGCAAATGTTATATAATTATATATAATAGTGTATTTGAGATAGTTGATCATTTCTCTGAACTTTCGGCGGCTTGCCGTCGGTGCGTGAAAGCACGAAGGATACCGAGCATCGGGTTCATGCGCCGCCCAAGAAGCAGGATGCGCCATAACGATAATGAGAAAGGAAAACCTTTTATGAACGAACATCATACTCACGATATGAAGGAGGGGGGCGAATCCGCTCACAGCCGCCTTGCCCGCTTCGGGAAAAAGACTTTGTTCTTCGGAACGCTGGCCCTGGTTTTTGTGATCATCTTTTGCGTGATCAATATGCCCAGCGTGTCTGCCTTCTTGGGCAGTATCGGCAACCTCCTCTCGCCCATTTTCATTGGTTGCGTGATTGCGTATTTGTGTAACCCTATTCTGGAGTTTTACGAGTACCGCGTTCTCCGCCGTATGAGCAAAACGGGTATCCGCAGAGGACTTTCGCTCTTCCTGGCCATCCTCACCATGATCGGACTCATCTCGCTGCTTCTTTTGATGATCATTCCCGAGTTGGTGGACAGCATCAAAAACCTGGCCAAAAACTACGAGTCTTATCTGGATAGCCTTTTGGGTGTCGTTCAGGATATCATCAACTCCCTGGCGGCGGAATTTGAGTTTGGTACCGAAGTGATCCAGGATGTTCAGCAGCTCAAGGATATGCTGTTCAATTTCCTGGGCGAAGGCGAAGATCTTATGAACAAGATCCTTACCTTTATCACGGAAAAGAACGTGGTGGGCGAGGGAATCGAGCTTGTGGTGGCCATCGTCGGCACCTTCTTTGATATCATCCTCGGTGTGATCATCGCACTGTATATTCTGTCCTCCAAGGAAAAGCGCATCGCCCAGATCCGCAAGTTCCGTAAGGCTGTTTTCAATGACAAGCAAAACGAAAAGATCTCGGAGATCACCCGCCTGGTGAGCCGTACCTTCAGCGGTTACGTTTTTGGTGTGCTCATTGACGCTTTGGTGGTGGGCGTTCTGACCTTCATCCTGTTGACCATTTTCGACGTTTCTCCCTATAATCTGCTGATCGCCACGCTTTGCGCCGTGACCAATATCATTCCCGTCTTTGGCCCTTTCATTGGTGCCATTCCCTCTGCGTTTATCGTGCTGATCTCCAATCCCTCAAAATTCTTCCTGTTTATCATTCTCATTCTCATCATCCAGCAGGTGGATGGCAACCTGCTTTGCCCCAAGATCCAAGGAGACAATACGGGTATCAGCTCACTGGCTGTGTTGGTGACCATCACCATCGCAGGTGCCCAATGGGGATTTGTGGGCTTGCTTTTGGGCGTTCCGGTCTGTGCTGTGATCATTGAGCTCATCAAGCGCTTGCTGGAAAACAGACTGGAGGCCATGGGCGCCCCTACCGACACGGTGGCATACTATCCCGATTATGCTCTTGGTAACGCCGAAAAGGATGTTCACTACGAGCACGCCGGCCTCCTCTATCAGTACGAGCACAGTACCCTCAAGCCCAAGGTGGAAAAATTCAAAGCCAAGGCCTATAAGCTCATGGGCTACAAGGGTAAGCTTGATAAGAACGCGCCGAAGACGGCAGAGCCCGCGGAAGCGGTGGCAGATTCCCCGGATCAGGCTCCTGTTGATACTACTGCAGAGCCCTTGGTCGATACGCCCACCGACACTTTCGCAGAACCCGTTTCCTCTGAGATCATCGAGGACGAGACCCCTGTGGATCAAGCGTAAGTACGTATAATGGCCATGCGGATCATGTGAGTGTCTGCATGGCCTCCCTATCATAAAAGGAGTGATATCAATGTCAGAAATTTTTCAGAAAAAAGGCGATATCTCGGTTGAGACCGCCCACATTTTTCCCATCATCAAAAAATGGCTTTATTCCGAGAAGGACATTTTTCTCCGCGAGATCGTGTCCAATGCCCAGGATGCTATTACGAAGCATAAGCGTCTGATCTCCCTTGGACAGACCGAGGACGACGAAACACCCTATCGTATCACCGTGTCGATTGACAAGGCCGCGGGCACCCTGTCCGTGGATGATAACGGTATCGGTATGACAGAGGACGAGCTCATCCGTTATCTCGGTAACATTGCGCTGTCGGGTGCCTTGGAGTTTATCCAAAAATACGAGGGGGATAATCCAGAGGACAACAAAAACGGCATTATCGGTCACTTTGGCCTGGGCTTCTATTCAGCCTTTATGGTGGCAGACACCGTGGAGGTGATCACAAAGTCTTATACGGATGCGCCTGCCGTTCGTTGGGTCTGTCGGGCTGATGGCTCTTATGAGCTGTATCCCGCAGAGCGTGAGACCAAGGGTACCACCGTGGTCCTGCACGTTACCGACGAGGAGTCCGCTTACCTCGAAGCTTACAAGATCACCGATATGTTGGAAAAATACTGCTCCTTCATGCCCACCGAGATCTATTTCTCGGATGAAAACGCCGACGCGGGGGATGAAGCTGCTGATGCTGAGGGCGAAAGCAAGGTTCCTGCCGAAAAGAAACCCATCAACGACACCTATCCTCTGTGGCAGAAAGCTCCCTCGGAGTGTACCCCCGAGGAGTATAAGGAGTTTTACCGCAAGGTCTTCCGCGACTACCGTGAGCCCTTGTTCTGGATCCATATCAACGCAGATTATCCCCTGAATTTCAAGGGCATTTTGTTCTTCCCGAGGCTCAACAATCAGTATGAGTCGATGGAGGGGCAGGTCAAGCTCTATTATAATCAGGTCTTCGTGGCGGATAACATCAAGGAGGTTATTCCCGAGTATCTGCTTATGCTGAGAGGTGTACTGGATTGCCCTCAGCTTCCTCTGAACGTATCCCGTTCTTATCTGCAGAATAATACCTACGTCAGCAAAGTCTCTGCTCACATCGTCAAGAAGGTGGCAGACAAGCTGAATGCCCTATGTGAAAACGAGCGCGAGACCTACGAGAGTGTGTGGGACAGCATCCGCCCCTTCGTGGAATACGCTTGTATGCGCGACCGCAAGTTCTACGACCGAGCCAAGGATGCCATCCTCTTGCATCTCACCGACGATTCCTACGTGACCGTGGAAAAGTATCTGGAGGCCGCCAAAGAAAAGCATGAAAATACTGTCTACTACACCACTGACAAGGAACAGCAGGCTCGCTATATCTCCCTCTTTGAGGGACAGGGCATTTCCGTGGCGGTGATGGAGCAGCTCATCGACACCCAGTTTGTGCAAATGCTGGAGAGTTATGACGGGACCGTCAAATACCTTCGCATTGACGCCGACGTGGCTGCCGCTCTCACCGAGGAAAACAGCGACACCGCCGACAACGAGGCGCTCACCGCCCTCTTCCGCAAGGTCAGCGGCAAGGAGGATATGGAGGTCAAGTATCAGACCCTCAAGGATACCACCCTTCCCGCCATGCTCACCGTCTCCGAGGAGTCCCGCCGTATGGAGGAAATGATGCGGATGTACGCCATGCAGTCGGGCGGCGAAGCACCCGAGTTCCCCGTGGCTTATACCCTTCTGGTCAACAATGCTTCGCCTCTTGTCAGCCGTCTCTCCGAACTGGCAAACGGTGATCCTCAAAAGGCCGAGGTCATCGCGGGGCAGATCTACCGTCTGTCCATGCTGTCCCAGCGCAAGCTCACCGCCGAGGAGCTGAACACCTTCCTCGCCGAGAGCTTTGCCGTGCTTTCCATGCTTTGATCTATGAGCTATCTCAATACAGACGTCCCTGAATTGAAAGGCTTTGATACGGGGACGGTTCTGGGTAATATCCAGCTGCTGGAAAGCCGCCTGGAGGGCCTTTTGGAGGCGGTCTTAGGAGAGCTTTCGGAATTGGCGGATGCCATCGTGATGGATGCCTCGGGCGACCACGATACCATCTTCAGTATCCTTCTTTCTCTGCGGGGGCAGCCTACGGAGGAGGGAACATCTCTGAAATCCCGCAGGCTTCTCCCAAGGAATATCCCCATCCTGACGGGTATGACACGTCATCTCGGGCTGTATGAGCGGTTGCTCCTTTACCGCCTGATCCTTGACCGCGTACCCACGTTGCCTGTTTTCGGCACACGGGATCTATATGCCCTGCCCACCACCGCGGAAGGACGGGTAGCCTATATGCCGGGAGCTTTGGCGGATAAAGCCTACATTCAATTTGCCGAACACATCTCCCATTGCCGAGCCGCGGGTTTTCATAGCTTCGTGGATGCTTGCGAAGAGGTTTGGAACGGGCTTTGTGAATACTGTATCCTTCCTTTGGAAAGCTCGGCAGAGGGCAAGCTGGTGAGCTTTTCGCGCCTGACAGTCAAATACCGTCTGCAGATCGTAGCGGTATGTGACATCCACGGCCCGGGCGGAAAAGAGGACACGACCCGCTTTGCACTGATGAGAAGCGCGGGAGAGTGGTGGACGGCAGAGCCGTCGCCTGTAAGTGACGAAAAGCATCCCCCTGAGCAGATGGAACTGTTGCACGCTTCTGCCAACCCCTCCTACAGCGAAGTCATGGCGGCGGCGGAGTTTTGCGGTTTGACCCTGGCCAGATCCGATACCTTGCCTCGCGGAACGGCTTATGCGCTGTGGTCGGAGGAGGATTGGCAACAGGAAAATGAGGATATTCCGCCTTTGATCATCACCGTGTGGCACACCGCCAAGGCGGATCTCTCGGCATTTTTGTGTTATCTGTTTCTCGAAGCCTCGGACGATCCCATTTTGGGACTTTATCCGTTTATCTAAAATAATGATCACGAAAGGATATAAAAATTATGGAACATTATGCGTATACGCCCAGCGGGGTCTGCTCCCGCAAGATCGACTTTGATATTGAGAACGGCGTCATCCGCAAGGTGACCTTCACCGGCGGTTGTTCCGGCAACACCCAAGGCGTGGCCGCCCTTTTGGTGGGCATGACCGTGGATGAGGCCATCGCTCGTCTGGATGGCATTCATTGCGGCCCTCGTCCCACTTCCTGCCCCGATCAGGTAGCCAGAGCGCTTAAGGCCTACAAGGCAGGCGCGTGACCAACAAGAAAACGCACTCCGAAGATTCGGAGTGCGTTTTTTATTACGTGTCACTCAGTCGAGAACAGGCATGATCACCACGGAAGCGGCGGCGATGTCCTCAAGGGTGAGGGTCAGAACGCCGTCGTCTCCAAGCACAATGCTATCGGTGGTTACGGTGCCGTCGGCAGCGGTGTAAATGACGGAATAAACCCTGCCGCTTTCGTAACGGCCGGGGGTGTAGCGGAGGGCCATGTCAGCCACACCGTCGGTGCAGGTGAGGGTCAGGGAGCCATTGCGGTTGACCTCCAGACCATAGTTGTGGCCACCGTAGGTCATCTGCTTAACGCCCATGTACTCATAGACGTTGTTGAACACGGGGGTAACGGAAAGCCCGTCGGCACAGGCCTCCACGCCCATCATCCCGTAGAAGTAAGCGGTGGGTACCAGACCGCTCTCAGGGAACTCACCGTTGAGACCCTCCAGCCAGTTGGTAGAGCCTGAGGTGGTCTGGTCGGATACCAGACGGTTGATGGCATGGATCTTGGCAATGTCTGCCAGACGGTCGGTAGTAGATTGCGCGCCCTGGTATTCGGTGCGGGCCATCAGCTCGTAGAATACGGGGTAGAAGATATACCCGCCGTTTTCCAGGTGAGAGCCGTAACGTGCGCTGCCCCAGACGTTGATGCCTGCGGGGCCGTGCCACCAGGCCACACCCAGCTTTTGGTTTTCTGCGTTGTTGATGGCCACGGTGTTGGTGACGGCTGCCAACTGTAGCCCCGTGTTTCTGAAATTCCTGTAGGGTCGGCCGCCCACGTTTTTCATGACGGCTTCGTATGCCATGATGTCAGCACCCGTGCGGTCCTCCCCTTCAACGATACGGGTACCGTCGATCCAGGAGAAGATGGAGTCTGCATACTCAGGGGTGGCGAGACCGTATTTCATTGCTTCGAAGTTGAGGAAGGTAAGGCCAAAGTCAACTTTTCTGCCGTCGGTGTCGATGCAAGCGATGTAGCGCCCCGTCTCGGTAGACCAGTACATTTCGTTGTACTTCTCCTTGACGGTGACGGCCAATGCTTCCAGTTCATCGGCCTTGGCGTTGTATTCGCCGCCCAGCATACGGTAGATACCCACCATGGAGTTCAGCGCCTGATAGAACAGGGCATTTTCATAGGCGTCGTAGTTGCCGAAGCAGAGGTTGTCCCAGTAGTTGGATGCGGTGGAGCCGTCCTTGCCCGTGTTGTCCCAACAGTATGTGCCAACTTCTCGGACATAGTCGAAACGCTCGGAGCCGTCGGGGGTGAGATAAGTGGACTCCTCGGTGAGCTGGATGTAGCCATCCTTGCCGTGGAGGTATTCCAGGATGTAGTTCATGGCGGCTTCGGTCTTCTCAAGCACCGTGCGTCCCTTGGAGGCATCTATGTCGGTATAGACGCCGGCGGCAGCGTCCGTATCGGTTACGTAAAGGAAATCCGTGCTGTTTTCCCAGGTCAGTACGTCGTAGACGGCGGAAATGTAGCGGAAGGTGCCGTCGTAGTGGATGGAATAGCAGGAATCCACCTTCCAGTAGGGGTAGGAGCCCCAGGACCAGAGATAGCCCGTTTCTACTTGGGGGAAGGACTTCAGTTTGCCCTTCAGCTCGTTGATATAGCCTGTGTCGCCTGTCCACATGATCTTCTCGGACATCCACTCGTACCAGGTAGGCTCGTTGCCGAAACGGTAGACCAGATTCTGGCCGTCGTCTACGGCGGTGAACATATGGTACATGGCGTTAAGGACGTAGGCTACTGAGTCGTTCTTGTCGTTATAGAATCTGTCGTCCAGATAGGCTTCATTGAAGTCGTCGGCGTCCAGAACGTAATTTGTTTCCCAGCTTAAGGTCTCAGTAACGGCGTAGTCCTCGGGGACGGTGATGGTCTGTTCGGTGGTACAATCGGCCAGCAGACGGCTGATGGCCATATCAAAGCCCGCCAGAGTGGCGGCGGTGAGGGTCAGATGAGTGCCGGTAACCGAGATTGCGTAGCCGTAATTGCCCAGCGTGGCTTCGTCACCGTCACAAAAATTGACGGCGTATTGATAACCCGTAGGCGTGCCGTATTCGGATCGATCGATCGGGAGGGTCACGCCTGTAGCCTTGGCGATCATGGCGCAAAGGGTGTAGGCGGGCACCTTACAGGTATCGGAATCAAAGTCGATGACGTAAGTGGATGCACCGTCGGCTACCAGTTTTAGGGACAGATCAGGGGCGTCGGTTACCGCCTCTGTCTCGGTGGGAGCTTCGGTGGGTGTATCGGTAGGAGCCTCGGTGGGCGCACCCGTGGAGGGATTTGTTTCTGTATCGGCGGGCGTGGTGGGTTGACAGGCGGCTATGGACAAGAGAAGCATCATGGCGGCCAGAGTCACGGATAGGAAACGTAGGATGGTGTGTTTCATAAGAATTCTCCTTCTCTCTTATTCTTCGTCGGGATGTGCTTTGGCACATTCGATCATCTTGGTGATAGCGGTACGGAAGCGCTCATGGGAGCGGAGCGGTGCCCAAACGGGGGAATTGAAGCCGCCCAGCAAGCGGGCACATTTGGAGATGCCGCGGGCTTCGGTGTCCTCGGATTTGTCGTAGTCCAAATGCTCAATGATGACGGAGGTGTAAGCAGCCTTGTCGGGACGCTGATCGCACGCAATGGCGGCATCGGCCATTTTTTCAATACAGGCAATAGATTTCTCTCGGTCGTCGACTTTCCCCGATGCCAAATGAAGCATGGCGAGCTGGCGGTAAGCATTGGCCAAGCGATCTGCATAAAAGTAGGGGGTATCTTCGAAGATCAGTTCAAAGAGTGCTACGCTCTTTTCCAGAATGGCGATCTTTTCCTCTCGGCTGTATGTATTGCCCGAAATGGCGGGAACGCAGGCCAGATTATAGAGGTGCCACCAGATGTTGTCAGCAAAGAGGATGAGGTTCTTTTGTGCCTGAGTGAAGGCGACCTCTCCCGTCAGGATGGTGGCTTTGACAATCTCCTGGCTGTAGCTCATGCTGTGAAGTTGATCGGCGATGCGCAGGGCTTCGGCGTTGTTGTCCATTTGATGCGCGTAGATGTCGCAAAGGGTCTTTTTGGTGCGGTCACGGAGCTCGTCATTCGTGCAATCCGAGAGGATGTGTCGGCAGAAGGACACCGCCTCGTCCAGCGCGGCGTTTACGGCCTCGCGGATCTGGGGATTGTCACCCTTCTCCATCAAGGCCTCGGCATACAGGGAGAGCACCTCGGCCATCTCAATCTGCAGGCGATAGCTGGAGGGAATCTCAGCCAGGGCCGTGCGAAGCACCTCCATGGCTTCAGCCAGGCGCTCACGGTCCAAAAGCCGCTCGGCTTCCTCGAGATAGGCGTCCACCTTTTGTTCCTTGCGGGCATTGGTGTAGCAGAGCAATTCATCCATGGTGACGCTGAAGTAATCCGCGATGAGGGGCAGGGAATTCATGTCCGGATAGCAGACGCCCGACTCCCAACGGGATACTGCCTGAGGGGTGACGTCTAGGTGGTCGGCCAACATATCCTGTGTTACATCGTTCTGCCGCCGCAAAAGGCGGATCTTGGCGCCGATCTTGATTCTTACGTCCTGATTTTTCATATGAACCTCTATTCCGCCGCCGACGGCGGCACAAATATACTTCGCGTGAAATCGTGAACTTCGGTTTTCGATCATGAAACTTTCACGCTATCTCCTTTGAGGATAAATATTCTACTTTAGATTATAGCAAAACATGGCGAAAAAGTCAATAGATTGTAGAAAATTGCAGGAAGGTTTAACAAAAAGTTGAAGAGCGATTTATCGCGCGACTATTGACAAATCCCAAACTATCCTATATAATGAGAACATCGAACCCCATCAATATATTTTGAAAGGATCAGAAAAATGAAAAAACTCCTTTTGTGCGCGCTGGCCGTTCTTCTTTTGGCCACCGCCGCCATCATCGTCACCCCAGCAGAGGAAGTTAAAGCCCCCGCCTACATCTCCGAAGGTCTCGTTGCCTGGTACGACGGCACCGATAACCAGGCCAACGGCGAAAACGACCTGAACGCTACCACTTGGGTCAACAAGGCCAATCCCGATGAGGCTTGGAATATCGCCATCACCGCCGACGAAAACGACAAGTTCGTCGAGGGGGGGTTCCAGATCGCTGACAACCGTCAGTTCTTCCCCCAGACCATCGTTGACACCATCAACAGCGATGCCTTCACCCTTGAAGTGGATATCGGTCATTTCGAAGGTGTTGGTAACGCTTACAATACCTTCCTGAACTGCGACAACGATAACTTCTCCCTGTTCATTCGCGTGGACAGCGGTTGCTTGGAATTCAAGTACGCAGGCCGCCCCAGAAGCGAGCGTCCCGAGCTGGCAAACGGTGTTGAGCTGTTGAAGGACTCTACCGTGACCATCACTTACGAGCCCGGCGAGTTTCTCCGCATTTACATTGACGGCGAGCTTGTTGACGAGCGCTTCCTGGACTACCATATGGGCGCAGATAACTTCTTCTTCGGTCACAACAAAACCGACCGCATCCAGAATGCCCTGTTCAAGAACTTCCGCTTCTATGACAGAGTTCTTTCCGAGTCTGAGGTAGCATACAACTACACTGTTGCCAATGGGACTGCCGAGGGTCCCTACGTAGAGCCCGAACCCGAGACCGAAGCTCCTACTGAAGCTCCTACCGAAGCTCCTACCGAAGCTCCTACCGAGGCTCCTACCGAGGCACCCACCGAGGCACCCACCGAGGCACCCACCGAGGCTCCTACAGAGGCGCCCACCGAGGCTCCTACAGAGGCGCCCACCGAGGCGCCCACTCAGGCGCCTGCGGTTACCGAGGAGCAGACTCAGCCCGAAGCTAAGAAGGGCTGTGGTGCCGTTATGGGCTCTGCCGCCGTTCTTCTGACGGCAGTTGCTGCCGCTGTGATCCTCAAGAAGAAGGATTGATGTTATCCATCAAGCATGGACCTATCAAAGCCCCCGTCGGGGGCTTTTTTATGTCGAAATTCTTTAAATTTCACAAAATTATCCTTTCAAACCCTTGTCATTGTCACAAATATATGGTATAATATATTATTAAATAATAATATGGGTTATTTTACCCTCTTTTCGGGAAACTCTTTTCCCGAACGAAAGGAATGACTCTTATGTCTTATATAAATCTGATCCTCGCGTCTGCCTCTCCCCGTCGCCGCGAGATCCTCTCAACCTTGGGGATTCCCTTTACCGTGATGACCGCCGAGACGGATGAAGCCTGTGAGCTTTCTCAGCCCGGTGCACGGGTGGAGGAGATCTCCAAACGAAAGTGCCTGGCGGTACAGGCATTACTTCAAAAAAATAACCGCATAACCGAGGACACGCTGATCCTTGCCTCGGATACCCTGGTGACTCTGGACGGTATTTTTTTAGGTAAGCCCGCAGATCATGAGGATGCACGCCGTATGGTGAACATGCTTTCAGGCCGCGGTCATACGGTAGCCAGCGGCATTGCGCTGTGGTATCGGGGAAAGATCGTCACGGCTCACGAGCTGACCACTGTACACTTTGCACCCATGAGCAGACAGGAGATCGACTGTTACGTGGCCACGGAAGAGCCTATGGGTAAGGCGGGAGCCTACGCCATCCAAGGAAACGCATCAAGATATATCACGGGCATCGAAGGGGATTATTTTAACGTGGTGGGTCTGCCCGTCCGCCGTCTCTATACAACTTTGAAGGAAGCGTTTAACATTACGCTGTAAAGCATTGGGAAGACTTGGAGAGATCAACATGAATTCTGAATTTCTGAAAGATATCAATCGCTATATTGTCGGTCTTGATCTCGGCACTCACTATACGAGGCTTTGGAAGCCCGAGGCGGGGATCATTCTTCGATGTCCGACAGCCGCCGCCATTGACAGTCGCTCTCACCACGTGGTTGCCTTGGGCAACGAGGCTTGCCGCATGATCGGTAAGACCCCCGAGCATATTTTGGCGTATCGCCCCGTGACGGAGGGACTCATCAGTGATTTTGAGGTCGCCTCTCGTATGGTGACGGGATTTTTCGACGCCAAACGCTTGTGCACCCTGTTTCGCCGTCCTGCTGTGATCGTGGCCGCACCTTATTATATGAGCCAGGTTCATCAGCTTGCGCTGGAAAACGCGGTTCTAGAGGCAGGTGCCCGCTCTGTGGCGGTGATCCCTTCGGTTTATGCGGCAGCGGCAGGTGAAGGCTTGGCTGTTCGCTCATCGCGGGCGCATTTGTTGTTGTCTGTTGGCGGCGGCGTGGCGGATGCGGCTGTCATCAGCTCGGGAAGTGTGATCCACGCAAGATCGCTTCGCGTGGCAGGTGACCGACTGAACATGGCTATTTCCAGCTACATAAAGAACAAATACGATCTTTTGGTCAGTGAATCCGACGCTGAGTACCTGAAGCTTCGGCTGGGAACGGCTGACAGCCGCATCGACCGCGGCAGCATGACTGTTCACGGACGCAATGCCCGTTCCAAGCTGGCGGAGAGCAGGGAGATCTTCTCCAAAGACATCTGCGAGGCGATCATCCCCTCGGTGGATGCGTTGGCCCGCCTGGTGATGACCGTCCTGAGCGAGGCCCCCCACGAGCTGGAGCGTGAGCTCTATAACTTGGGGGTCATGGTCACGGGCGGCACAGCCCTGCTTCCGGGTATCGGCAAGGCCTTGGCCCGCAAAACGGGACTCCGCGTGATCGTATCAGAAAACCCCATGGACGCCGTGATCAACGGACTGGGGCGAATTGCGCAAAAACCCGAGCTTTGGGCCGAGCCTCTGAATTTCAGACGTCGCTGAAATCACACCGCAAAACCTCGAAAGGAGCAGATTATGACTGAATACGAATACACGGAGCAACAACAGCTCTATGCGGATAAAATGAACCAAAGCCGCCGCGCCTACGGAAGGTTGGGCCTTGCCGTCGTGGCGCTGTTTGCGGTATATCTTTTGACATCCTACGGACTCATGTTTGCCACGGCGTACCTGTTGCCTGACATTTATGATCAATGGTGGTTCAACTGGGTACTGAACATCGTTCCCCTTTATCTGTTCGCTCTTCCGGCCTTCTGGCTGTGCTTGAGGAGCGTGGATAAAGGCACTCACGATCCCCATTACGTATCTCGGGGCTTCATCTATGAAAAGCCCAAGTTCCACGTGGGCCATTTTGCCCTCTTTGCCGTAGTTTGCTTTGGACTGATGTATATCGGAAGCCTGATCGGCAACGGTCTCATGAGCGTGTTGTCCACGTGGACGGGATACGATTATCAGAACAATCTGAGCGATCTGGCCGATAACAGCCCTTGGTGGATGCTTCTCCTGGGGACCGTGATCATTGCCCCCATTGGTGAGGAGTTTATCTTCCGCAAGCTCTTTATTGACAGAGCCCGCCGCTATGGCGACGGCATGGCCATCATCATGTCTGCCCTGCTGTTTGCCCTGTTTCACGGCAATTTCTTTCAATTCTTCTACGCCTTTATGGTGGGCCTCGTCATGGCTTATGCCTACACTCTGACGGGAAAGCTGTATTGGTCTGTAGGGCTTCATATGTTCATGAATTTCATGGGCATGATGATCATGCCCAATATGCTCAAATGGCTGGGTCTTGAAGAGCTGGAAACCCTGGATCCCGAAAATATGGAGGCCGTCACTCAGTTTATCATGGACAACATGGCGGGCTATTGTGTCTATATGCTGGTCACGCTGGTGCTCTACGGCGCCATGGCTGCGGCTGTAGCACTCATCATTTATTTCGCCTGCGCGAGAAAGATCCACATCGGGCAAGGTGATGTGTCTCTGCGTTCGGGGGATAAGGTCATTGCGACATTCTGCAACGTGGGGATCCCCCTGTGTATTTTCTTGCTCTGTCTCTTTATGGTGATGGGCCTCATCCCGCCGCCCGCATCATGATTTAAGCTCATTCCAAAATTCTGACGAAAGGAGATCTCATGCGTACTCAAACCAATGATACAGGTCGCCGCGTTCGGCGTGTTACGGCCCTGGGGATCTTCTTTCTGGCTGTTTGCCTCGTTTATATTGTGATCTTTGCCGTCATGGAGCTGAACAGCGAAAACATCGGCGGTCACGCTAAGGACGGCACCACCCAAAGGACTGTCATCGTTCAGGCCATGCGGGGCGAAATCTATGACCGCAACGGAAAACCCTTGGTCACCAACGAATATACCTACAGCCTCACGGTGGACTACAGCATTCTCCCCTCCGAGCCCTTGGATAAAAACGCCATCCTTCTGAAGGCTCTGGAGGTGCTCTATACCTGCGGAGAAGGGAACTGCTTCGCAGACTATCGCTACCCCTTCCTGGGTGTTTATCCCGACGTGATGTATTCCTCTGTGGCGGAGCTGGAGGGCTCGGCGGACTACGAGGCTTTGGTGGATCAGTTCACCTCCTCGGGCCTGCGGTCTGCCATGATCCGCGCCATCAAAGCTGACGGTAAAACTACCAAGGAAGCAACTGCCGCCTTTGATGCGTCGCCCCTTACCTACATCACGGCGCAGGATCTGCTGGCATATTTTATTGACGAATATCAGCTTGAGGCCACCGACGAAGCGGGTAATCCTCTCTATACGGATACTGAGATTAATAGTCTGCTCCATATTTATTGGGGAATGGAGGCCTCGGGCTTTTCCCGCGCCAATGATTACATCATGGCTAAGGGCATCAGTATGGCCACCATCACCTGTGAAAAGGAGCTGGCTCTGCCCGGGATCGGCTTTGCCACCGCCTATCAGCGTGTCTATCAATATCCCGGCTATGCCTCCCACATTTTGGGACAAACGGGCCCCATCTATGCCGAAGAGTGGCCCTATTACAAGGAACTCGGCTATAACATGAACGCTACCGTTGGCAAATCCGGCTGCGAGGCCGCCTTCGAGTCTTATCTTCACGGACAGGACGGTGTGAAGGTCATCGTGGAAGACGACCAAGGCCGCGTGGTGGACGAATACATGAAGGTGGAGGCGGTGGCAGGTAAGGACGTTTACCTGACCATTGACATCGACCTGCAGATCGCCGCTGAGGACGGCCTGCGCGAAAACGTGGCCTACGTTAAGAATAATCTTGGCAAGGACGAGTGTGAGGCGGGCGCCATCAGCGTCATGGATCCCAACACGGGCGAGGTGCTGGCGCTGGCTTCCTATCCTACCTACGATCTCTCTACCTTTAGTGAGGATTATGACCGTTTGGAGGTGGACGATGCGCTGCCTCTCTACAATCGTGCTCTTTTGGGTCTGTATGCGCCCGGCTCTACTTTTAAGCCTGCAGTCACGGCCGCCGCACTCATGGATGGTGTGATACGAACTGATACACAGCTTGAATGTGCGGGCGTATATACTTACTACAAGAGCTACCAACCCAAATGCTGGATCTATAATAGCAACAGCGCTGTTAAAATGCACGGCTGGATCACGGCGGATGATGCCCTTCGTGTGTCCTGCAACTGCTACTATTACGAGACGGGACGGCTTTTGGGTATTGAACGGATGAATCATTACTGCACTCTGTTTGGCCTGGGGCAGTCCACGGGTATTGAGCTGGGTGAGGCTACAGGTATATTGGCGGGTCCCGCTTACCGAGAAGCCAACAAGCAAAAGGACTGGATGGCTACCGACACCATTGCCGCCGCCATCGGTCAGTCAGACAACGCTTTTACCCCTCTGCAGCTCAGCGTGTATCTTTCCACCCTTGTCAACGGCGGCACGAGATATTCCGCACATCTGCTCATGAAGGCGGTGGATATTTCCACAGATGAGACAGTTTACTCATCCGCACCTACCGTGCTGGATGCCTTTACTTTAAACGACTCTTACCGCCAGGAGATCCTTTATGGCATGGAGCAGGTGATCACCTCCTCGGGCAGTATCTCAAGCTGGATGTCCCGTGTTCCCGTCAAGGTGGCGGGCAAGACGGGTACTGCCCAGGTAGGCGGCAACCAGAACGACAATGGTCTCTTCGTTTGCTGTGCTCCTTCCCGCAATCCCGAAATCGTGGTGGCTTCGGTCATCGAGAAATCAGGCGGTGGCTCCTACGCTGCCCTCGTAGCAGCAAGAGTGTTGGAAGAGTATTATAAATAAGAAAGTATTATAAATTATGGAACAAAAACGCTTTTCAAAATTTGACGACAGCTTCACCTGTGCTCATTGCGGCAGAGAAGTGCTTCCCTTGGGATATTCCTCGCGAAATCATTGTCCCTTCTGCCTGTGGTCGCTCCACGTGGACGTCAATCCCGGTGACCGTGCCAATCCCTGCCGAGGGGAATTGGAGCCTGTGTCTGCCGAGCCCGACCCCAAGAAGGGTTATATCATCATCTCCAAATGCAAAAGATGCGGTGAGATCCGCCGTTGTAAATCGGCCCACGAGGCTGACGTCCAGCCCGATGATATTCGCCTCATCATAGATCTGACCGCCCGTCTGGTGGACACCTCTGACGGGGGCAGAACAGGCAAGCGGAAATGGGGGTAAGATATGATGGCTCGGACCATTCGAATCATGTTCGTTTGCCACGGCAATATCTGCCGCAGCCCCATGGCTGAGTTTATCCTGCGGGATATGCTTAAGAAAGCGGGGCTCTCCGAGCGAGTCACCGTGTCCTCCTCTGCCACCAGCACCGAGGAGATATGGAACGGCGTGGGCAACCCCGTCTATCCTCCCGCCAAACGGGAGCTGGCAAGCCACGGACTTACCTGCGAAGGCAAACGGGCGGTACAGCTCACTCGCGCAGACTATGCTCAATATGATTTGTTTATCGGCATGGATTCTGCCAATATCCGCAACATGCACCGCATTTTGGGCGGCGACCCCGACGGCAAGATCCGCAAGCTGATGGATTATACAGAACGTGGCGGCGATGTGGCTGATCCATGGTATACGGACAGATTTGACGTGACCTTCCGAGATATTGAGGCAGGTTGCTTGGGGCTTTTGGACAGCCGTGAATTCAAGGAACTTTTGAAAGGATAAGATATGCAACAGCTTTTACAAGTAAACGGCAAGCTCCTGGGCGTGGACTTTGGTGACAAACGCACGGGGCTGGCCATTTCCAATGACGGACAGACCATCGCCTCGGGCGTGACGCAGATCTCTGTGGGCGGTATGCAGAAGACCGCCGAGGCGGTGGCGCAGATCGCCGCCGAACGAAACGTGGCGGGCATCGTGGTGGGCTTGCCCGTGAATATGGACGGCTCTCACGGCCCCCGCGCCCAGCACGCAGAGAAGTTTGGCCGTATTTTGGGGAGTCTTGTTACCGTTCCCGTGGCCATGCTGGACGAAAGAATGACCACCATGGCGGCCTCCCGTTACCTCAACGAGACCGACACGCGGGGCAAAAAAAGAAAGAGTGTCATCGACACCCTCTCTGCCGAGATCATCCTGCAGAACGCTTTGGACAAGCTGAAATTCATGAGAAATACGGAGGCGAAAGCACATGAGTAAGGTCAGCGGCGGCAAGCTCGCTTATTATATATTCAAGGCTCTGGGTCTGATCCTTGTGTTCGGCACCATCGGCATCCTGCTCTGGCGCATCTTTTCTTCGGGAGATCCCGCCGAAATGAAGATGCTGAAAGCCAACGGGGCGTTAGCAGAAGCCTATGATCAGGCGCAGGCCGAAGGGCGGGAGATGGATATGTTCACCCAGGAACAGCCCACGACCATCACCACGGCGGAGCATAATTACAGCTATTTTTCTGTGAGCAACGTGGTGTTTATCAAGGACGCTGACCAGGTTCAGCTCACCTTCCGTTACAACAACAGCACCATCCGCCATCTTGTGGAGGATTACGACCTTGACGAGGTGCCCGCCCGCGAGTTGGAGCTTTATGAGGTGACCCTTTGGGTAGCCTACGATCTGACGCCCGATGTGGCCGAGGACGACGAAAACGTGGAGTGGGTGCGGTTCCATGCCACCGACGCGGAAACGGTGGCCGCTCAAAAGAGCCTTTACAATTATCGTAAGCTGGTCTTTGACGGCGTGGATTTCGATCTTGAAAACAAACCCATCTTGTCTGTATTTATGGACGTTTATTACGTAGAGGATATTGATTACGAAAAGGACCCCTACGGCACTCTGCCTCTCTATCAGAGAGTGTACGAAACACAGGGGGAGCTCAACAAACCCTATGAGCTATCCGAGAAAGAGCGAAAAGCATTAGAAAATTATCAATAAAATCATCAGGCCACCGCCTAAGCGGTGGCCTGATATGTTTTAGGGATTGTAATGGAGGTTGATCAAGCCGTAGCCCGTGTCGGTTCTGACGACTTCGGTGGTAAAGGTGCAGATCTTGTCTCCGACGGTTACTTGCATGGTCAACTCGTAGCGGGCGCCACCTACGTTGCTGTCGTACATGGAGGAGCTGAAGCCCGTATATTTTTCAATGCTCATGCCTTTGGATACGTCAATGCCGTAGTCATTCAAAAGGCCGGCACAGTAGTCCGACAGATTTTGAGCGTTGGTCAGTGTATCGGGGTGGAATAAAGCCGCGGCTTCTTCATAGCTGCCGGCTGACAGGGCTTCAAACAACGCCGTTGTCGTGGCCTTGGCTTCATCACCAGAGATGCCTTCTCCGCAGGAGGTCAGGGCACCGAGGCAAAGCAACATAGACAAAATAAAGGAAAGGGTGAGTAATAAATGTTTTTTCATGATATACCTCCATGCTTTTATTCGTGATTTTTTGAGGTTCGTTGTGCGCACAGCGCGTCCATGCGATCCTCCAGGCGCTTGATCTCCTGAGCCACGGGGTCGGGAATATGCACCTGATCCAGATCATCGGGTCGGCGGCCGTCGCGGCGCACCACGCGGGCGGGAATGCCTACAGCGGTGGAGTTCTCGGGTACTTCTTTTAGCACCACGGCGTTGGCGGCGATCTTGGAATTGTCCTCGATCTTGAAGGGGCCCAGCACCTTGGCACCAGCGCCCACCAGGACGTTGTTGCCGAGGGTGGGGTGACGCTTGCCCACGTCCTTGCCCGTACCGCCCAAGGTCACGCCTTGGTACAGGGTGCAGTTATCACCGATCTCGGTGGTCTCACCGATGACTACGCCCATACCGTGGTCAATGAACAGCCCCTTGCCGATGGTGGCACCGGGGTGGATCTCAATGCCTGTCTTATGCCTTGCCCATTGGCTGATAGCACGAGCGGCAAAGTAGTGCTTGGACAAATACAGCTTGTGAGCTACACGGTAAGCCAGAATGGCGTGAACGCCCGAATAGAGTAGAAGGATCTCCAGATCGCTTTTGGCGGCAGGGTCGCGCTGGCGGACGGCGGCAATGTCGGTGGCGATCTCCTCGTGGATGGCACGGGCGGTGTTCGCCGCTTTCTTACCTGCGCCCATCACGGCAGACGCGCCGCTTTTGGCGAGGGCGGGGAGATCGAAATTGATGATATATTGCTTCATAATGGTACCTCGTGCGGACAGATGCCCGTGCAGATGGTTTCTTTATCGTTTGATCTGCTTGGAGACCAAACGGATGATGCGTTCAATGGCAGGGGAGAAGATCATATTGACGGCAAATTCGAACACAAAGTTCAGACCTGCACAGCCAATGAAGATGAAGTAAAGTCCTGTCTGTCCCAGGGAGTTGGCGGAAATGAAGCCTTCAATGGTGCCGAGAATGGTCAAGCATCCCAGGCAGAAGACGGCGGTGTTAACGATGGGAACGATGCCTGCGGCCAAAAATACAGCCAGCAGATTCTTTTTATCCTTCAGAAGCTTGTAGATTAAGCCGCCCAAAAAGCCTGCAAGGGTGGATTTGATGATACAGATGCCGGCGGTGACGATGGGGTTATGGTCAAACAGGAAGGCGGTGAAGGCGTCCATGTGTAGGACGCCGCCCGTGATGTAGACCACAAGGCCGAATACGAGTCCGAGAAATGCGCCCGCCGCAGGGCCCAACAGCATGGCGCCAAGGGCGATGGGGATGAGCACCAAGGAAATGTTGGTGGCACCGGGGATGGGCAGACGAATGGCCACACCGGTGAACTGGAGCACCAGAATGATGGCGGTCAGCAGGGCCAGTTGTACCATTTTGAGTACGGCCTGCTTGCGTTTGACGATGGTGTTCATGCGGCCACCTCCTTTGCAGGGGTGCTTGCAGGTACGGCCGTCTTGCGTGCCGTCCAAAGGGTTGCGTGTTTCATTGGTTTTCTCCTTCGGGGACTTTCACCCCTGAGCTTTCGCTCGGCTACCGTCCGCGTGATGGCGGTACAGTGCGTGTGAATTTTTTATATGATAACCGTAATCTTATGACTACGGGAATCATCCTCTCTTGTTTTTGCCGCTGACCGTAGCATCATACATATGGTACAGCCCCCACAGGGTCAGGTGCTCCTCGCATTTGAGTTCGTGACGGCACTCTGCCGCAATCAAGGGAGCAAAGCCACCCGTGACCACCACAGGGGTGCTTTCGGGCAGACGGTGTTCGTTAAAAATACGATCCAGCATCCCGTCGATCATGCAGGCGTGGCCCATGACCAGCCCTGCACGGAGAGCGGCGGGGGTGTTTTTGCCCAAGGCGCTGACAGGTGTACTCAACTCGGTGTAGGGGATCAAAGCGGCGGATGCCCGCAACCCTTCCAAGGAGGCGGCAGGGCCGGGGGCGATGGCCACGCCCATAAGGGCCTTTTGATTGTTGACTGCGCTGATCACCGTGGCGGTGCCGATATCCACCACGGCTACGGGCGCGCCGTAGAGCTTTACAGCCGCGGCGGCGTTGACCACAATGTCCGCGCCCAACTGGGCGGGATCGTCTACTTTCAGACTGATGCCGGTCTTTACACCGCTGCCCACCACGTAGATGGGCATCTCCTGCCACTTGAGGGCTTTTTCAATGGTGTAGGTCAGCTTGGGCACCACTGAGGAAATGATGGCGGCGGTGATCTCTCGGGGCTCAACTCCGTGAGTTTCCAAAAGGCCTCGGATCATGACAGCATATTCGTCGGCGCTCCGCTTGGTGTCAGCCGACAGCTTAGCGGTGGCGGTGAGGGTCTCACTTTGGAATAACCCCAGACAAATGCTGGAGTTGCCGATGTCGATGGCCAATAGCATGGTGAGGTCTCCTTCCACAATTATATACGAATGAGTTTACATACGAATGGGGCAGGGGCAGAGCCCCTCGCACTCCTTACTTCCGATAATACACGTAATGCACCGTAATGGTTCTCACCGCACCGCCGTGCTCCTTGTCAGGGGCTGTGATGACCACGCCGTCGCCTGACATGAGGATCCAAGCCTGCATTTGATCGATGTCACACTTCAAAATGGTCTCGGCGGGGGTGGAGACGATGAGCTCGTCGGTCTCCCGCTTGATGTTGAGAGATCCGCTTCTGCCGATGACGTCCTCGTTGTCACCGTGTTTCTCGGTGATATATTTGATGGGATATCCCACGATCTTCTCGGCCATGTCGTGACGATAGCGGCTGGATTCTGGGTTCTTGCTCTTGGTCCAATGAGCGATAACCTTTTTGAACATAGTTTTTCCTTCCGTAGGGGCGAACTGTGTTCGCCCGAAGTATCTGATGAGCGGGCGAACACGGTTCGCCCCTACGTTATGCTGATCCCTTGCTGTTCCTTAGGGGAATGAACAAGCAGAGAATATTATTGGACATCGCCCATGAGAAATTCGTATGCTGTTCTGTATTCCTCTGCCGCTTTTCTGCACCGTGCAGAGGCGGGATCGTACTTTTTGATACCGCGAAGCATGACGTTCTTAGGGGTCTCTTCGGGGTCGATGAGCTCAAGCGCGGCCACGTCGTAGCCGGCGGCCTCCAATCGCTTTAAACGAAGGGCGTCGGTGGCGGCGTCACAAAGCTTCTGACGGAGCATGGAATGCTCTGCAATAAAGGACAGAGCGGGGCAGTCCAGCGCCTTGTTCATGGCGTGATGACAACAGGGCGTGGATAAGATCACCTTGGCCCCCCAATCCAAAGCCTTGTCCAGCACCAGATCGGTGGCGGTATCACAGGCGTGGAGGGAAATGACCATCTGCACGGGGGCGCCGAAGTCAAAGGTGGTCACGTCGGCACAGACAAAGGAAAGACTTTCCATCCCCAGCGCCTTGGCCACGGTGTTGCAGTCTTCCATCACTTCGGCTTTCATGTCAACACCTACCATGTGGACGTCGCGATTCTTGATGACAGAAAAATAGTGATATACCGCAAAGGATAGATAGCTCTTGCCGCAACAGAGGTCGCAGATATTAAGCGGCCCCTCGGTGGGCAGATGAGATTCCACGTCGCGGATGAGCTCCAGGAAACGATTGATCTGACGGAATTTCGGTTGTTTCTTATCGTGGACACGGCCCCGCTCGTCACTGACACCCAGATGGACAAGGAATGGCTCGGCGCCCGTGAGGATGCGGTTTTTTTGCTTGTCGTTGCCTGTCACGGGCAGGCGGACGGGAGCATCCTGTCCCTTATCCAAAGCGGAATAGAGAGGGGAGACGCCCAAAAGGGTCTCCTTGCCATTCTTGGAGCGGCGGAATTCACAGTTGCCCGCGGGGGTCATGACGTTGATCTGGTCGAAGCCTGACAAAAGCTCGGTAAGTCGGATTTTCCCATCGGGGGATAGAGGGATATTTTCGTGAGAGGCCTGGACAGGCTCACCTTTGCCGGCAACCTTGGCCACGGTAGCGGTACGCATGGTTTCGGCTTGAAGCATGGTCTCGCCGCGAATGCGCCTGAGGGTCAGAGTACAGCGCTTGACTGTTTTGTCATGGCATTTGGACAGCACCGTCTTGTCCAGCATGGACACGACGGCACAGCGATAGAGAAGGTCGCACAGCCGTTCAAAGGGCGTATTCATAGTGGCCTCCTTTCTCCCTCGTGATGGGGATGTTTATTTCTTGGATTTTTTCTTTTGACCTTTTTCCTCAGACTTTGCTTGAGGATCGGGTATATATTGACGGTTTTCGGTTTTGCAGTAGAGGCAGATCTTACGGGACTGGGGAATGGTATGTCCGCAACCCGTGCAGGTGATGAATTGATGCTTGCCGTCGTCTTGAAATTCAAAGGCCTCGGGTGCTTCTGTCACAAACACGGGGGATTGGCTCTTATCGGTGACATTTTCGGCCTCGACAGTATCTTTAACGGGGACTTCGGCGGGCTCCTCCACAGGCGCTTCAGCCTTCTTTTTCTTGCCAAAGGACAGCTTAGACTCCTTGCCGTCCCGCAGACGTTTGATGTTCTCGCGGTGCGCCCAAACCACCAAAATTGCCATCAGCACCGAAACGATCCCCGAAAATCCGCCGCTGTTGAAGGAAGTGTAGATGATGGGGTAAAGAATGAGACCCATGATAGAGCCGAGAGAGACGTATTTCGTGCCTGCCACGATGATGACGAAAGCGGCAAAGCATATGATGAAAACAATGGGAATGTGGCGATGTAGGGGATTGAGCAGGTCAAGCATGAGGATGACAGATGCTGAGGTAGCTACACCCTTACCGCCCTTGAACTTGAAGAAGCAGGGGAACATATGACCTACCATGACCGAAATGCCCGCAATGGCGGCGCCGATGGGGTCGAAATAACGGGCGGTGATCTCTCCGGCCTCGTTGAGGACGGCTACGTCGATGCAAAAGATCACGTGGCCCAGTCCCACGGCCACCAGAGCCTTGGCCATATCACCGAGCAGGGTCATTACAGCGGCTTTTTTGCCGTAGGTACGGAGCATATTGGTGGTACCTGCGTTGCCGCTGCCATGGGTGCGAACGTCGTCGTGGTATTGCTTTTGAGAAATGATACACCCGAAATTGAGGCTGCCCAGAAGATAGGGAATGATCATGCAAAGCAAAATGCCTCCTGCAACGATCAGCGCCGCACCAACTGTGTTCGCTGTCCCGGTCTTTTCAATGAGATAAGCGACGAGATTCCATTGTCCGATTCCGTTCATATTCATGTCCATCCTTTAGGAACGTTTTTGATTGATGAGCCGCTGAAGTTGTGCCTTGGCTTTGGTCATGCGGCGTTCGGTTTCCTCGGAGTCAAAGCGGGCGGAGACGACGGCGTTGTTGCACACCTCGCACCAAAACATATGGGCCTCTTTGGGAGGGATCCCCGTAAGGGCCTCGTAGGCGGGGATATCCAAATGATAGACCTGCTCGTTATCAGCCACAAGGACCACAACAGAGCCTTCCACTCGGTCAACAGACATCCACATACCTACACCTCTTCATTATATAATATATCATTTTATATTATAGCACAAGTCTTAGGGATTTGCAAGATATATTTTCAAATTCTTCGGTGGGTGAAAAAGGAAAGATCCTTCTCCTGCAGGAAAAGGATCTTTCCTTTTTCATTCCGTTTCGGTAACGCTGGCGAGTAGGATCTTTCGGTCGAAGCCTCCGCGCTTAGCAGCCTTTTCAGCCCTGATCCTATCGAGCGCTTCTGCTGTTACGCCCCGTGCTTTAGCTGCTGCGTAGATGACCTCCAAAAGGTCGGCCAGTTCCTCGGGACTGCCATCAGCGTGATATTCAGCCAGCTCCTCTGTGAGCTTGGCGTCCAGCATGGCGAGATAGGCCTCGTCGGACAGCACTTCGGTGACACAGGTATTGCCGTTTGCCTCAATGATTTCAGGAATGCGATCGCGGACCAGCTTGTTGTAGGTGATGGTTTTCATAAGTTTCCTCTTGATTCTTAAGATTATCAATTGTTGTTTAGCGGCGGAGCCGCTTATACACCGAGCGCAACGAGGAGTCATCCTGAGCGAGGGCCGCGCAAAGCACAAGCCAGAGTCAAAGGATCTCGAACTCATAAAAAAAGCTTTTGCTATAAACATTTTTCAAGTTGGAAAAAAGATCCTTCGGCGCGGCCAGCGGCCTTGCTCAGGATGACAACGTTCGGTAGTCTCCCTGCTAAACAACAATTTACCCGCGCTTTGCCTTCACTCTTTTACCCGCCATATGCATCTCGAAGATCTCCTCGGTGGCAAAAGCCAGCTTGGTGACCACGTTTTCCCTCGTGGGATAACAGTAGAAGGAATCCTGCTCGGTGGAGATGTCCAGACAGTCAGCCCGACGGATGCGGTACCAATCGTACTCCACGTGCAGGCTGTTCATTTGCAGGGGCGTGCGTTGGATGCGGTAATCCTTGCCGTTGTAGTGACCCTCCAGGATCCAACCCTCGACGGGATCGTGAATCAGCTTGCCTTGGCCGAGATTGGGGAATTTCCAACACCCGGGCATGGAGTAAACGTCCACGTTATCCTCGTAACGGTAAGTCCCGTTTCTGACCTCCTCGCGCACCTGTGAACGTTCCCACTCGAACCAGTGGGGGATATGGGGGAATTCGGTCTCGCCCGTTTCGGCCTCCAGCTGACCGTTCTCCAAAAGCTGCCAGCCCTTGCCGCAGGACTTACAGTAAAGCCGTGTACCCTCGGTGGCCATCTTAAATTCGGTCATACAATGAGGACATTGGTAGAGGATCTTGTGCAGACCCTCGGCACGCCAGGGCTCGGTGATGCGGATGCCATTGTCCAACTGATACTGATAATCGTCGTAGGTCAGCGCCTCACGGATGACACGATTGATCTCGTCGGCGGTCATGGATTTCACCTGCTCTGCCGTGAGAATTTGGGTCATGGTGGTGTGCAGAGGCACCTTCCTTTTGCGGCGGAAATCCCAGAAGGGGGCGCGGAGATAGTTGCCTCGATGCACTACGGCGACCACGGGCACCTTGTTCATCTTCACAAGGCCTCCGAGGGAGTCGGGCAGATAAGAGGTGGTGCCGCAGGGGGAGTACCGCGCCTCAGGATACATACAGAGAATATCTCCGCGGGACAGCACCTTGCGGATGGAACGTACCAGATGAAGGTCGGTAGTGAATTTTCTCGTGCAAATGGCTCCGATCCATTCCATCAGCCAGGGGCGCTGATAGTAGCCGTCGATGTTGACCACGTTGTTGACCTTGTAGGGATAAGTTCCCAGAGCGCACAACTCGAAGTCAATGAAATGCATATGGTTGCTGAGGATCATGTAGGGAGGCTTCAACCCTTCCATGTTAATCTTCTCCACCTTGTGGGGGATGGTCATGGTCATGATCTTGGAAAGAAACCAGATGAGCCAGGTCAGATAAATGGGCTGACGGATGGGATATTTGGCGGTTTTATAATATTTCTGGTTTTTATAGTTGACTTGAAGGTCCATGGAATACTCCTTTTTGTTGTGTCAACCTCCATTATACATGATAATGTGACAAAATGCAAGTGGAAATTGATGACGGATTATTATTTGCTTCATATTTTCTAAAACCCATTGCAAAATCCGCGTTTTCATGATAAAATATGAAAAACATTACCTTGACTCGGAGGTATTTGCATGGAACATCTGTGGATCCTTTGGACGGTTCTCAGCGTGGTCGCTTTTTTGGTATTCGCCGTCCTGCTGACCGCTTATATTTGTTTTTATATGTGTTTTTTTGTCCCCAAAAAGAAAAAACACATGACTGACAACGAGATACGGCGGTTGGAGACTGCCGATCCCATGATCCCCGAAGGGGAGATCTACGAAGTCTTCCGCGAGGATATGCTTCGCTGGACCTACGCCAACCGCGCACGGGATTTCAAAAGAGTGAAGATCGTCACAACAGACGGCCTGACTCTGCGGGGTAAGTTCTACGAGCACGCTCCCCACGCGCCCATCAATATCATTTTCCACGGCTACCGCGGCTGGGCCGAGCGTGACCTCAACGGCGGCGTGTTCCGCTGTGCCGCCATGGGTCATAGTGCCCTTTTGGTGGATCACCGAGGCGCGGGACTGAGCGATGGTAATATCATCACCTTTGGCGTCAAGGAAGTAGAGGATTGCATCCGCTGGGTCAATTTTGTTCACAGCGAGCTGGATCCTGAAGCCCCTATCCTGCTGGGCGGTGTCTCCATGGGCGCGGCCACCGTCATGATGGCCTCGGGTCATCCCGACCTGCCCGAGTGCGTGGTGGGTGTGCTGGAGGATTGCGGCTATTCCTCCGCCAAGGAGATCATCAAAAAGGTGGTGCGTGAGATGAAGCTCCCCGCCGACCTGCTCTATCCCTTGATCAAG
Organism: Clostridia bacterium; assembly: GCA_017456905.1. Lineage (GTDB taxonomy): Bacteria > Bacillota > Clostridia > Oscillospirales > CAG-272 > CAMEON01. The sequence goes on along the minus strand of JAFTIL010000008.1, from coordinate 3,246 downwards.
CTGGGCGCCAAGGTCTACGGACACTTTGATCTGGATGCTACGCCCCCCATTGAAGCTGTGAAAAAGGCCCGCGTGCCCGTGCTCTTTATTCACGGCGATACCGACGATTTCGTCCCCTGTGATATGAGCAAGCGCTGCTACGAGGCTTGTACTGCTCCCAAGGAGTTTGTAGTCATCCCCGGCGCGGGACATGGTCTGGCCTATCCCGTTGACCCCGACGGCTACGCCAAAGCCGCCAAAGCGTTTTTTGAAAAATACGCTGGGGTATGATATGTAAAAAGATCCGCAGAGAAAATTTTCTGCGGATTTTTTTAAAATTTTGTGGAAAGACTCCCCCAAAAAATGGCGTCATGATAGGTGAGGACGTTCAATAACCTTGTGAGAAAGGAGAAGATCATGACCGATCAGGAAATTATTGACCTGTTTTTTGCCCGCGACGAGCAGGCCATCGTGGCGACCGACCGCCAGTACGGCCAAAGCTGTATGCGCACTGCCATGCGAATTTTGGACAGCCGTCCCGATGCCGAGGAGTGCGTCAACGATACCTATCTGAAGGCGTGGAACAGCATCCCGCCCGAAAGACCCAACGTGTTGGCCACCTTCCTTTGCCGCATCACGCGGAATCTGGCCATCACCCGTTACCGCACCCTCCATCGGCACAAGCGCAATAAGGATCTGGAGCTGTCGCTTACCGAGCTGTCCGAGTGTATTCCCGCCAAGGAGGAGGACGGCACCCTGCGGTATCTCATCGACAGCTTCTTGCGCTCCGCGGACGAGCTTGACCGCCGCTTGTTTGTGGGTCGGTATTTCCATAACTATACCGTCCGCCGTATGGCGAGAGCCTACGGATTGACGGAAAACGCCGTTTCCTTGCGGCTCTTTAAGATGCGGGAAAAGCTCCGCGCATATCTCGAAAAGGAGGGCTACAGCGTATGACGAATGAAAAATGCTTTGCCGCGTACAATGTGTTGGGATACGTGGCCGACGACCTCATCATGGACGCCCTGCTGCCCGAGGATCAAGGCGTCGCGGCTACCCCCGTCAAGAAGGAAAGATCCCGCCGCCTGTCTGCTTTTTTTGAAAGCGGCTGGGGTGTGGCCATTGTCTGCGCCTTGGTGGCTGTCAGCGTCATGGGCGGTATCATCTGGGCAGGGAACAGACCGGGGCCCGTCACGCCGCCTGCGGGGACGGTGGAGCCTGAGAGTGATCCCATGACTCAAGAAATCCTTACGGATAACAGTGAAGAGAGCTCCGCCGAAACAAGCGAACCTGTGACGGTGTTCGTGCCCACCGAGACCACCCGTTCCTGTACCATCCGCACCGGCAGGGACATGTATGAGTGGGGCGCGGGTGAGAAATGGCTTGCCCGTCCCTGTACGGTTGAACTTACTTGTACCGTGGCCGGGGCAATATTGGATATTTCAAAGTATGACTTTGAACTGGTCAATTTAGATACAGGAAAGCAAGCTGTTGTGGGCTATGTTGAGATAGAGGACTATGTGGGTAAAAACAAGGCATACCCGACGGCTCCTGATGCGTTTGCACAATACCGAAGGACGCTTCTTTTTGATCGGGAAACCACCCCACCCGGCCGCTATCGCCTGACCTATACGGGCGTGGAGCTATCGGAAGGGGAGGAATATCCCTACTATGATTTTGAGATATACGAGCCGGATGTTTATGTTCTTGAATCCTACGGAGGTAATCATGGAAATGTGACTGCTTTGGATGAGCAGATTGCGTGGGGAGAGGGAGACCCGGTGATAGATGTTGTTTTTAACATCCAAGATTGTGCTTCATCTTTGCCTGTTGTGTCTGTCATACAAAGTGCCGGCTGTCAGATCGTAGGTGCAGAGATCAGAAATTGGGTTCTTTACGATGAGAATTTTAATATCCTTTACGAAGGACGAGAGTGGAGTGATCCCGTTGAAGCCGGAGTCGGTACTTTTTACGTGGAGATCTTGGGTTACAAGCAAGGAGACTATATTCCCGAAACCGATGAATATAAGGGCGGCCTCTATACATATGCGTTCTGTCTTGAGGTTCGACCCTACTGCGACGGCTCCTGCGCGGAGACCGAGCTTCCTTATGATGTGGAAACAACACCCGTAGAATAAGCAAAGCCTCCGTCGGAGAGAAATTCCGGCGGAGGCTTTTCGCTTGTTGACAAATGCAAGCAAAGGGTATATAATAGGCTCGGAGTCGCCACACGGCGACAATAAACAAAAAGGAAGTAAGTCAGCATGAAAAAGTTCACAAATGAATTCAAAACCTTCGTCAACCGCGGCAACGTGGTGGATATGGCCGTCGGTGTTATCGTTGGTACCGCTTTTACCGCCATCGTCAACGCTGTCACCAACAATATACTCACCCCGCTAATCAACTGGCTGATCTCCATGATCTTCGACGCGGATTCTCTCAGCGAGATCTACACCTATCTCAAAACTGTGTACGTAGTGGACGAAGCGGGAATCGTAACCGAAGAGATCGATCTGGCACAATCCATCTACATCAACTGGGGCTTGTTCATCACGGCTGTGCTGAACTTTTTCTTGATCGCCGCCGTGCTGTTCTGCATCGTTAAGATCATCAACAAGCTGCGCAAGGAGCATAAGGAATTCGCTCAAAAAATCTCAGACAAGACTCTCGACAGAGCTGAGCGCAAGGAGCTGAAGGCCGCAGGCGTCAATATCCGTGATAAAAAGGCGGTGGAAGCCTACTATCTTGAAAAGCAGAGACTGGCAGCCGAAAAGCAGGCAGCCGAAGCAGCCGCGGCGGCAGAGGCTGACAGACTTGCGCGTCTGGCTAACCCCACCACCGAGGATCTGCTCAAGCTCATCCTGGCGGAGCTGCGGGAGAAAAAGTAAATCACTAACATACAAAAAGGATCCGCAGATGGTTGCGGATCCTTTGATTTTTTATTACTTCCCTTGAAGCGCTCTACGCTTCTTCATCATTTCCTTCATTCTGGTCTCGGTGTCCAGAATGACCTTGCGCAGACGGATGGACTTGGGGGTGACCTCGATCAGCTCGTCGTCATTGATGTACTCAATGGCCTCCTCCAGGGTGAACACCTTGGGGGGCGTCAGGAGCAGCTTTTCATCCGCGCCCGTGGAGCGGACGGCGGTCATGTGCTTGGTCTGGCAGGGGTTCAGGGCGATGTCGTCGTTCTTGGGGTTCTCGCCCACGATCATGCCCTCGTAGACCTGAGTCTGGGGGCCGACGAACATCTGGCCGCGCTCCTGG
>JAFTIL010000061.1 GCA_017456905.1 Clostridia bacterium | reverse complement strand
GGCGTTTCTCTTGTTCAGCCGATCCAGAATCTCTCTGTCCACACCTCGCTCGGCCAGCCTGCGAAGCACGTCCAGAGCGACCAAATAGATCATTACCTTTTTGATTTCTTCATCCATTTACTGTACCCCCATGCTCACTTTCAGCGCATTGTCAACGAAATCCATTGTTTCTCTGCTTGCCCTCCCAACGTAGTGGATCAGCCGGGATTTATCAATGGTTCTCACCTGCTCGGCAAGAGCGATGGAGTTCTTGGATAAATCGCCGCTTTCAATCGGGACATGGGTAGGCAGGTGTCTTTTCTTGTGGAATCGGCTGGTAATGGCAAGCACGATGACCGTGGGGCTATGTTTGTTGCCCAGGTTGTTCTGAATGACCAACACGGGCCGTTCCCCTCCCTGCTCCGAACCCACAACAGGATCGAGATCCGCAATGTAGATTTCTCCGCGCATGATTTTTCGTTCCATTATCTATGAACCTCCGTTACGTTTTGCCGTCGTTCCCTTCGGCTATGTATAGCAAGAACCGCCCTTGATTTCGGGCGGTTCTTTGTCTATGCCCTGTGAGGAGAGGTCAAAATCTCACAGGAAGGGCATCCGTAGTTCTTTCCTCATTGTAAAGGTTGAGGATATACGACACCGCCTTTTTCTTGCCCGCATCCCGATCTACAGGGTCTCGCGCGATCAGGACGAGCCGATACGGATCCGTGTAGCCCAGTCTGCCCACCAGGGCATTGTAGTCGTACTCACCGTAGTAGGCGTGTACAAAGTCGCACATCGCGTTCACAACCTCCAACAGCAGAGAGTCGGGATGCCCGCCCCATGCCCCCACGATAAGGGTCAGAGCCTCGATATAGCGCAGTTCTCCAACTCGTCGATAGGCTTTCCAGGCCGTATTGATGCACCGAAGCCGGAATGCTCCGCGAACCCCGGAGAAGCTGGGCTGGATCCCCACCGATTTTGTTGCCCGTGTAAAGGCAATGGCCGCGCCGTCGCATCCAAGAAGTTTGGCGCGAAGCGTGATGCCCGGCGTAGGTTTAGAGGAATAGCCTGTCTGCAGAGCAAACAGCAAGGCTTCGTCCTCCTCGGTCATATCGTAAAAGACCTTGCATATGATATTGAGGTCCTTGCCCCTGTTTTTCTCCTTTCTCGCCGCAATGGTGTGCTGGCCATCAAAGACGTAGTAGTTCCCGTCGCGGAAGCTCAGTTTGGGTTCGTTGGCGATTCGCTCGTCGAAGTCATCCACGATGTGTTTCACCTTCTTTTCATCGAACACTCTCTGATACAGCGGCGAAGTCAGAATATTAGCACTGTTTATGGACTCCATGATGTATCCGCGCTCTTCAAGGGCCTTCTCCATATCGCCGTTGGCGATGCTATTCATACTTTTCATTTGATTTCTCCTTCAATTTCATCCAGATATTTTCTTGCCACGTTGAGAATGCCCCTGACCTTTTCTTTATAGTAGGCATCCTCCAAAAGTCTCGGGAACCGAACAAGATAGTTCCCGCAAGTACCGATAAACTGATTGACCGCACCGAGCATAGAATCGAGGATGCTTTCCTCAATCGGCTGACTTTTTTCCCGTTTCTCTTTCCGTTCTCGTTTGGGAAGTCGCAGATCCTCCGCCAGCTTTTTGATCTCCTCGGGTGACATTTTGGCCATAGACATAACTTTCTCAGCCGTTGCAGGTAATCTCCCCGACAATATTTCTTCTTTCATGCCGGGAATTGTTGCCTCAGCTATGTCAACACCTCTAGCGTATAGGTCAGCGCGCTTCACATAGCTTTCGTTGGTGTTCGTCTCTTGGGCTATAATAGAACGAGTTCCATGATCTCGAGGTGGGTCATTTTGACCCATTTGCTTATCATTTTTCTTAAGACGCTTTCCAATATATATACCGGGATCTTTCTTCTCTGCGGCATATCGTTTGCCAATCAGATACTTCTTGTATTCCTCGGTGAGATTCCTCCGTCCGAGCTGATTCTTGCATATCCAGGCAATGGCTTCATATTCATCCTCGAAGAACAACTCGGTTATGGTAAATTGGATTTCGGGATGCTTCCCTACGATCTTGAACCGCTTATGTCCGTCGATGATCGTACCGTTCCAAACGACGATCGGCATCAGCACCTTGCCATCCGCGAGAATGTTATCTTCAAGCAACACAAGCTCTGCGGTGGTCATCGGCGGGATCACGCTTTCGAAGTTCGGATTGATAGTCAACTGCACGTTCACATCAGCACTCCTCCCAATCCTCATCGGCGGTGCAACTTCTACGGATGATCGAGGAGAAAAACTCACGGAACTCCGCGCTGATCTCTTTCCCGTTCGCAATTCGCTTGCAAAGCACGAGAACGTAGTACAGTGCCTCCATATCCTGTCCGATGGAAAGCTCGGCCTTGTTGCCTGCTTGGTCGTTCTGAATGACACAGGGCTTGCCGTTGAGCCATCGGCGGATGTTCTGATCGTGATCGTGGAACAAATGCTCCAAGCGAGTCAGCGCCCATCTGCCGTTGATCTCAAAGACCTTCTCAGCATTGGTCTCGTGGTGGTTGTCCTGCGCGTCGATAGCGTTCAGGACGGTGTTTAAGTAGTTGTTAAATGCTCTGTAATTCATATTTCTTCCTCCATTTTTGTTTTCTGTAAGTAGTTATCTTTGATAACGAATACCCACAACCTTGTGGTTCTTCCCATCAAGGATAAGTAGATATGTATCCGAGCCTCCGTAGGCAGACCTATGTGATGGGTGGTCTGCCGTTTTACCTTCGGCTCTTAACACACCTATTTGTCCTCGACACCCCGGTGTGACCGAACTATGTTCGGCATGGGAAGTCATCAAGCGGTCAGTTACGAGCCGACTCCATAAGAATCTCACCTCCCCCGGGTACTCCGCGGGCAGCGCCTTTCGGCTACTGAAGTATCATTG
>JAFTIL010000060.1 GCA_017456905.1 Clostridia bacterium | reverse complement strand
ACGGCGCAGGAATCGCAGTCAAAGCCGAACTTGGCGCGGGTGTAGCCGATCTCGCGGACGGTGTCGCGGACGATCTTCTGGAAGTCCACGTAAGCCGAGGTGGTGATCTCTCCCATGATGGCCACAAGGCCGGTGGTGCAGAAGGTCTCGCAGGCTACGCGGGACATGGGGTCCTGGCGAAGGAGCTCGTCCAGAATGGCGTCGGAAATCTTGTCGGAAATTTTGTCGGGGTGACCTTCGGTCACGGATTCGCTGGTAAACAGCACGGAACGGTTGTCGTTGATCATGATTTTATATCCTTTCGTTTTGATTGCGTTTGGTTACAACAGAAATACCCCTCAGTCCGAGAGACAGAGGGGCGTTCTATGTCTATCTCTCATCAGTCAGGTGTTGGCACCTTACCGCCGCGCGGCAGGTTGTCGTGACTTCACAGGGCCTGTCCCTCCGTCACTCTGGATAAGGTATGGTAAATGTCAATTCAGATTTGTTTGAACTTTTATTATTATACAGGAAAACTCGCTTACTGTCAAGTACCTTTGGAGAAAACCTTTCCGATCAGAACCACGCGGCAATGGCGGCTACCACGCCGTAGGAGACCAGGGACATAACCACACCCGCGATCATGACACCGATCAGAGCAGACAGCATAGATTTCCAAAACTTCATGTCGAACATAGCCGCCACCAGGGTGCCCGTCCAGGCCCCCGTTGCAGGCAAAGGAATGGCCACGAACAGAGTCAATCCCCAAAAAGCGTACTTTTCGATCTTCTCCCGATTCTTCTCGGCCTTTTCAAACATCTTGTTGGCGATCTTGTTGAAGAACTTTACACGGCACTTGGCCATCCAATTCAGCACCGATTTAACGAACAGAAGGATAAAGGGGATCGGAAGCATATTTCCCAGCACGGCGATCAGATAATTCTGCCACCAGGGAAGCCCGAATGCGGCACCCAGAGGGATGGCTCCGCGCAACTCAATGATGGGGAGCATGGAGCAAAAGAACACGCAAAGCTCCTCACCCACGGTTTCCAGGAAAAAATTGGCTATGGCTTCTTTCATGGCTGGACTTTCCTTTCTTTTGGTTGAACGTTCGGTTATTTCACAACTTCACCCATGTTGATGTGTCCGTTGAGCACCAGCACGAATACGGCCAGGGCCGCCGCCAGCAGGAGCACGCCTGCCAGGGACACCGAAACGCTCACCAGAATCCGCTTCCGCCTGGCCGCGGGACTTTCCTCCTCGGGCATGGCCGAGTAGGCCAGGGGCATCAGCTTGGCGGCCAGCATGGCGCGCCGAATGGGCTTATACAGAATGAGCACAAGGGCGGAGTTGACCATACCCTTGACTGCATTGAAGGGTAAAAACAGCGTGGGGATCATCTCGGCCACCTGGTGGCGGGGGACACCCATGTAGAGGGGGGTGACGTAGAGGTTCAGAACCAGCATCACCGACACCATGGTCAGCACCGCGGCAATCAGACCCACCACGGCTCCCGAGAGCCTTTTGGTATATTTGTACACCGTCGCGCAGACCACCGAAAAGGCCGCGGAGGATGCAAAATTCATAAGTAACCCGTACCAACCCGTGTCGTTATCCACCACGAATTCCAGGAGAGCGACCAGCAGAGATACGGACAACGCCGTCGTGGGACCGAGCAACAGTCCCGACAGAGTGATGACGGCATCCTTCAGATCGAAGGTCAAAAAAGAAATGTTAAAACGGAAAATAAATATCGCAGAGAAAGCCAACGCCGCAAAAACCGCCGTCAGCGTGATTCTCCGCGCGACAGACACAGTCTGCCCACGCTTGAAACGTGCCATAAATAGGTTCCCCTTTCATAAGGGGGATGCATCTTTTTTCATCCGGACTGTACGCGCGGCGTCCAAGAGACGAAACGCGGAAGTTTTTTCTTTTCGCATAATCAAATGTACATCACGTAGCGAAGAAAACTTCTTGAACTCAGCACCGCTGAGTTCGGCCTTTTTATTACAAGGCCGGGAAGTTTGCGCAGCGTAGCGAAGAAAACTTCTTGAACTCAGCACCGCTGAGTTCGGCGCTCCCCATCAGGAGCCCGGGAAGTTTGCGTAGCGCAGCGAAGAAAACTTCTTGAACTCGGCTCCGCCGAGTTCGGCCGTCGGCCCAGGAATTTCACCTGCTCTGCTCCGAAGAGCTCGTGGGCTGTCACCACCGGTATGGAATCTCACCAATCCCCAAAGATAGAATATGAAATCAGTACGGAATGCGGAATAAAGAATGAACAATACCCCCGCGCCGTAGCGCGGGGGTATCCAGGAGGCAGAGCCTCCAAATGGTTCAGAGAATCGATTCTAAAGAATCAATTACTTGATGATCTCAGAAACCACGCCGGAACCGACGGTACGGCCACCCTCACGGATAGCGAAACGCAGACCCTGCTCGCAAGCGATGGGGCTGATCAGCTCAACGGTCATCTCAACGTTGTCACCAGGGCGGCACATCTCGACACCCTCGGGCAGGCTGATGACACCGGTAACGTCAGTAGTTCTGAAGTAGAACTGAGGACGGTAGCCAGCGAAGAAGGGCTTCTGACGGCCACCTTCCTTCTCGGACAGAACGTAAACGTTGCCCTTGAAGTTGGTGTGGGGGTTAACGGAACCGGGCTTAGCCAGAACCTGGCCGCGGCGGATGCCGTCCTTAGCGATACCACGGAGCAGAGCACCGATGTTGTCACCGGCCTCAGCCTGAGGCAGCAGCTTGTGGAACATCTCGACACCGGTAACGACGGTGGTCTCCTTCTCGTCAACCAGACCGACGATCTCGACGGTATCGTTGACCTTCAGGGTACCTCTCTCCACACGACCGGTAGCAACGGTACCACGGCCGGAGATGGAGAAGACGTCCTCGACGGGCATCAGGAAGGGCAGGTCAGCCTTACGATCGGGGGTAGGAATGTAAGAGTCAACCTCAGCCATCAGCTCGAGAATAGGAGCGTACTCGGGAGAAGAGGGATCGGTGGAGGTAGAGGTCAGAGCGTCACGGGCAGAGCCGCGGACGATCGGAATGTCGTCGCCGGGGAAATCGTACTCGGACAGCAGGTCACGGACCTCCATCTCGACGAGATCCAGCAGCTCCTCGTCGTCAACGAGGTCGGTCTTGTTCATGAAGACAACGATTGCGGGAACGCCAACCTGACGAGCCAGCAGAACGTGCTCGCGGGTCTGCTGCAGAGGACCGTCGGTAGCAGCAACTACCAGGATCGCGCCGTCCATCTGAGCTGCGCCGGTAATCATGTT
>JAFTIL010000059.1 GCA_017456905.1 Clostridia bacterium | reverse complement strand
GCGACGGGCGGCTGAGGGAGAACGCGTGAACAAAAGGCTAATGCTCTTTGCCGGGTAACAAGTTGCCGTTATTAACGCGGGCTCCCCCACCCGACTTCGTCGGGAGCCCCCTCCCGGAGGGGGCCTCGTTCAAGTGCATCCCCGCTAAACAACAAATTACCTTAAATAATCTCGTAAATCAGCTTGCCCGTCTCAACGGACTCGCTCGTAAATCTGACCGCCGCCTTGACCTTGTCAGCCGCGCCCGCCAGGGTATCGGCCCGCTCCGTCAAAAGACGCGCGATCACGTCGCCTGCCTTGACGGCATCACCGGGCTTTTTGAGAAGCAGAATACCCGCGCGAGGGTCGATGACCGACTCGGCAGTTTCTCGTCCCGCGCCCAGCATCATGGCCGCCAGACCAATGTCCTCGGCATTGCAGGACAGCACGTAGCCGTCTGCCTCGGCCTTGATCTCAAGACTGTGGGCGGCGGTGCCGAACAGAGAAGGATCATGGGCATAGGCCGCGTCACCGCCTTGCGCCTCGATCCACTCACAGAATTTTACGTGAGCCGTACCACTCTCCAAGGCCTCCTTGGTGCGTACTTTGGCTTCCTCAATGGAAAGATGACAGGATGCCGCTACCATGAGGGTAGCCAGGGTCAGGCAGACTTCGCGGAGATCGTCGGGGCCTTTGCCCGTCAGCACCTCGATGGCCTCGGTGACCTCCAAGGCGTTGCCGATGGCGTGACCCAAGGGGATGTCCATGTTGCTGATGATGGCGTGGGTGTTTCTCCCGTGGGCGCGGCCGATCTTGACCATCATCTCGGCCAAGGCTTTGGCTTGCTCGGGGGTTTTCATAAAGGCGCCGCTGCCGCATTTTACATCCAAAACGATGGATTTCGTCCCCGCCGCCAGCTTCTTGCTCATGATGGAGGAGGCGATGAGGGGGATGGTGTCCACCGTGGCGGTGACGTCGCGGAGGGCGTATAATTTCTTGTCAGCAGGGGCGAGATCGCCACTCTGGCCGATGACCGCCAGATTGCATTTTTGCACTTGAGCGGTAAAGGCCTCGGGGGACAGGGAGGTGTGGAAGCCGGGGAAGGACTCCAGTTTGTCCACGGTACCGCCTGTGTGGCCCAGACCGCGGCCGCTCATTTTGGCCACGATACCGCCGCAGGCAGCCACGATAGGCGCAACGATCAGGGTGGTCTTGTCGCCCACACCGCCCGTGGAGTGCTTGTCAACGCTCTTATCGCCGAAGACAGACAGATCTACCGTGTCGCCCGATAAGGCCATGGCCTCGGTGAGGTCGAAGATCTCACGATCGGTCATGCCCTTGAAATAGACCGCCATGCAAAAGGCGGACATCTGGTAGTCGGGGATAGCGCCGTCGGTGTATTCGCGGATCATTTGGAAGATCTCGTCTCGGGTCAGCTCTTCGCCGTGTTTTTTCTTTTCAATAATATCGTACATTCTCATAGGGATGCCTCCTATGTGGATTGGTTATGATGAAATATGCGTAGGGGCGAACTGCGTTCGCCCGTTTTATCAGGAAAGATCCGCCTTGCCGAACCGCTCGGGCAGAAGATCGTTCAGGGTGTATACCTTGGGGGTCTCACCATTGTACAGGATGATCTCAAAATCCCCCGTGCAGAACTCGGCCATGACTTGGCGGCACACGCCGCAGGGGGCGCAGTAAGCCGAAACAGCCTCACCGGCCTTTCCGCCGACGACGGCGATGGCGGAAAACTCGGTCACACCTTGGTGAACAGCGGTGAAAAAGGCCACCCGTTCGGCGCAAATGGTGGGGGTATAGGAGGCGGATTCAATGTTTGCACCCGTGAAAATGCGGCCGTCCTTTGTGAGAAGGGCAGCACCCACGGCAAAACCCGAGTAGGGACTATAGCTGGACTCGCGTGCGGCGAGGGCTTTTTCAATGAGATTTTTTTCGTTCATGGATGTCTCCTATATGAAGGGAAATTGTTGTTTACAAGGGTTACCTTTGATACTGTAGGGACCGGCGTCCTCGACGGTCCGTAATATCCCGTTTATTTTCTCTTTGCGGGTATGGGTTGTTTTAGGCGGACCGTCCAGGAGGCCGGTCCCTACGATCGGTTGGTCATAAACCCACAAACAACAATTTTTTCGCTTATTCTTCAATCAATTTCTCGCACACCATCCGCCCGATGTTGTCAAAGCCCGTCAGGGTGCCGAGATTTTCGGGGGTGACGGACACGCCGTACATTAGGAAGGGAATATACTCACGGGTGTGGTCTGTGCTTTGGTCGGAGGGGTCACAGCCGTGGTCTGCGGTGATCATGAGGATATCATCCTCTCTCATGTTGGGGATAAAGCCACCCAGCCATGCGTCAAATTCGCTGATGGCCATGGCGTAGCCCACGGCGTCCTGACGGTGACCGTAGAGCATATCAAAGTCCACCAGATTGACAAAGCAAAGACCGTGAAAATCACGGTTCTGCATGGCGGTGGTGACCTCCATGCCCTCGCGGTTGCCGTGGGTGGGATTGGTCTCGGTGATGCCGGCCTGAGCGAAAATGTCACCGATCTTGCCCACGCCAATGGTGTCAAGACCCGCTTCCTTGAGGCGATCCAGCATGGTGCCGTGAGGGGGGACGAGGGAGAAGTCGCGGCGTCGGTCGGTGCGCTTGAAATTGGGCGCCTCGCCCTCAAATGGGCGGGCGATGACACGGCCTACGCCGTGCTTGCCTTGTAAAATCCCACGGGCGATCTCGCAGATGCGGTACAGCTCCTCTGCGGGAACAAGAGACTCGTGGGCAGCGATCTGGAACACGCTGTCGGCAGAGGTGTAGACGATCAGCTTGCCGGTGCGGAGATGCTCTTCACCGTAATCGCGGATGACGTCGGTGCCGGAGTAGGGAAGGTTGCACAGCGTGCCGCGCCCCACGGCGGCCTCAAAGGCCCCCATGACCTCAGGGGGAAAGCCGTCGGGATAAGTGGGCATGGGGGACTCGGACACAATGCCTGCGATCTCCCAGTGACCCGTGGTGGTATCCTTGCCGCGGCTCTTTTCACGGATGCGGGCAAGAGTGGCTAAGGGGGCGTCCACGGCAGGGACGGCGGTGACACCGTCGATGTTGCCAAGACCCAGCTTAGTCAGATTGGGAATATTCAGTTGACCCGTGGCTTTGATACTGCCAAGGGTGTCAGCCCCCGCGTCACCGAAATCAGCCGCGTCGGGGGCGGCACCGATGCCGAAGGAGTCGAGGACGATGAGAAAAATGCGTTTTGCTTTATTCATATGGTTCACCTGTTTATGAGATCCTTCGGCAAGGCCGGCGGCCTCGCTCAGGATGACGATGCTAATTTAAATATTGCTGTGGGGCAGGGGCCCCACATGGGCGGTAAACGGGCTATCTGCTATGATGCAAACGACCCTCGACGGATCAAGAGCTTAGCGTTTGCCAAGGGTATTCTATCACGCGGTCATGCTTTTTCGTTTAAAGGTTCTTGAAAGGGGTTTAAGGGGAAAACTTCTTGCAAGAAGTTTCCCCCTTGCATACTCTTCGGTCCCCTCACGCCAATTCCAGAGCGACCTCCATCATCTGGGTGAAGCTGGTCTGACGCTCTTCGGCGGTGGTGTTCTCCTCGGGGTGAGGGAAGGAATCGCTGACGGTACAGATGCAGAGCGCCTTCTTGCCCGCACGGGCGGCGTTGCAGTAAAGGGCGGCGGCCTCCATCTCTACACCGAGAACGCCCATTTTCTGCCAGGACAGCCAAACGTCGGGGCGGTCATCGTAGAAGATGTCGGAGGAGAAGATGTTGCCCACCATGTAGCGCAGACCCTTGGCGTCGCAGATGTCGGCGGCACGGCGGAGCAGATCGAAGTCAGCGAGAGGGGCAAAGGTGCCGCACAGGCCGTACTGGGTGGGGTAGGCACCGTTGGTGCAGGCGCCCTGGGCGATGACGATGTCACGGGCGTGGAGGTCGGGATGATAGCCGCCGCAGGAGCCCACGCGGATGATGGTCTCCACACCGAAGAAATTGAACAGCTCGTAGGAATAAATGCCGATGGAGGGCTGACCCATGCCCGAGGCCATGACGGAGACGGGCTTGCCCTTGTAGGTGCCTGTGTAGCCCTGCACGCCACGGACGTTGTTCACGAGGCGGGGATTCTCCAGATAGGTCTCCGCGATGAACTTGGCGCGGAGAGGATCACCGGGCATCAGCACGGTGGGCGCGAAATCGGCGGGGGATGCGTTGATATGGGGGGTGGGGGTGAGATTTGACATAGTAATTGCCTCCTTTGAATGCGCCTGCGGCGCGTGAAATACGCTGTCGCGTGTGAAATTTGCTTCGCAAGTGAAATTCGCCTGCGGCGAGTGAAATGTGCCTGCGGCACGTTGAGGTACATTTCCCTGCGGGAAATGATGATTGACCACCTCATCCGTCACCCGACGCAGGGTCGGGTGCCACCTTCCCCCGCTGGGGAAGGCTCATGAGGAATATTTCGCTGCGCGAAATGGATTTTCTTTCATATCCCAATGGGGAAGGGGCCCCATGGGGGCGGTAAACGGGCCACCCGCTGTGATGTGAACTACTCTCGACAGATCAAGAAAATACATCTCTCTATCGGGTATTCGATTACTTGGTAAAACCTCTTTGCTTCAGAGGTTCTTGAAGGGGGTCAAGGGGGAAACTTCTTGCAAGAAGTTTCCCCTTGCGTTCCCCTTAATACCCAAATCCCTGCTCGTTCTTGGCGATTTTGACGATGCGGGAGGTACCGAGGCGGTCGGCACCCAGGTTGATGAAGTCCTCGGCGTCCTTGAGGGAAGCGATGCCGCCTGCGGCCTTGATCTTGACATTCTCACCCACGTGGGCGGCGAAGAGGGCCACGTCCTCACGGGTGGCACCGCCCGTGGAGAAGCCCGTGGAGGTCTTGATGTAGTCAGCGCCCGACAGGGTCACCAGCTCGCACATCTTGACCTTCTCGGCATCTGTGAGCAGACACGTCTCGATGATGACCTTGAGGATCTTGTCGCCGCAAGCCGCCTTGAGAGCCTTCAGCTCGGCAAGGATCTCGTCATAACGACCCGACTTCAGGTGACCCACGTTGATCACCGTGTCGATCTCGTCGGCGCCGTTTTTGATGGCGTCCTCACACTCGTAAACCTTGACTGCGGTGGTGCTGTAGCCGTTGGGGAAGCCGATGACGGTACAGATGGCCAGCTTGTCGCCTACGTAGTCCTTGGCTTCCTTGACGTAAGCTGCAGGGATGCAGACAGAGGCGGTTTTAAACTTCATGCCGTCGTCGCAGATCGCCTTGATATCCTCCCAGGTGGCACTTTGGGAGAGCAGGGTGTGGTCGCATCTGGAAAGAATGTCTGAAAGATTCATGATTTTTACCTACCTTTATTTGTTACTTGTTTTTTTGCTCATTGATCTTTTTCTGCCAGCACTTGTGGCACATGGCAAGATAGCAGTCGTTGCCGCCCAGCATGACCTGCGCGCCTTCGGTGACTACGTTCATGTCACCGTCTAAGCGAGCGTTGACCGTGGCTTTCGCCCCGCAGGAGCAAATGGTCTTTATCTCTGCGATGGAATCCGCCACCTCAAACAGCCGGCGGCTTCCCGTGAACAGATGGCAGAGGAAGTCGGTTCGCAGACCGAAGCAGAGGACGGGGATGTTGCATTCGTCCACGATGCGGCGCAGGGCATCCACGTGAGCCTCGGTGAAGAACTGGCACTCGTCGGCAATGATCACGTCAATGTCACCGTGATCGACTTGATACATATGAAAAATGTCATCCTCAGTTCCGATGGGCTCGCAGACGGCAGAGAGACCAATGCGGGATTGAATGATATCCGCGCCGTCGCGCTTGTCCACGGCAGGCTTGATGAGCCAGACCTTCATGTCCCGCTCCTCGTAGTTGAATTTGGTGATGAGGGCCTGGGCTGTCTTGGACGAACCCATAGCGCCGTATTTGAAATAGAGTTTTGCCATGATCGTATCTCCAATGCTCGTTATCTAAATTATTATATCATATATTATATAAAAAATAAATAGAAATTATAAAAAGTTTACACATTTGCACCAAAAATATTTGTAAACAAACCGTAAATAGATCCGAAAAGGGGTTGACAATATTTGTCTAACGTGTTAGACTTTGAATGTAGTCTAATGTGTTAGACACAGGAGGTTCTATCATGACAAATGAAACCCCGAAAA
The DNA here is from genome assembly GCA_017456905.1 of Clostridia bacterium. Lineage (GTDB taxonomy): Bacteria > Bacillota > Clostridia > Oscillospirales > CAG-272 > CAMEON01. Next base: position 6,968 of record JAFTIL010000059.1, on the reverse strand, counting down.
TTTTTGAAAGCGAATACCGCTTCTGTCTCATCCTTTGGGAGCAGGAGCCCATCACCGCCGCCGCTCTTTCCAAGCTATGCAAGGAACGGCTGGATTGGTCGCGTACTACCACCTATACGGTGATCAAGCGCCTTGGCGAGCGGGGGGTTCTGAAAAATGAAAACGGCACGGTTCGTTCCCTGATTACCAAAGCCCAAGTGCAAGCCGCCGAGCTTGACGAGCTGATGGACAAGACCTTTGAAAACTCTCTTCCCGCGTTTCTTGCTGCTTTCGCCAAGCACAAAGGGCTTTCCGACTCCGAACGCGCTGACCTGCTTCGTATGATTGATGAATGGGATGAAGAAGGAGGGCAGGGCTCATGAGCAGTATCATCCAAGCCTTTCTGACCCTGTGTAAAGTCACGCTCCCTGCGTCGGGGCTGATCCTTTGCGTTCTTTTGGTAAGGGGACTGATGATCAAATGGGCGCCTCGACGTGCGATCATGCTTTTATGGTTGGCAGTGGCCCTGCGTCTGCTCATTCCTGTAAGTTTTGAAAGCTATATGAGCCTCATACCGACGGAGGGGCTGATTCCCACGGTGGACGAGGTATTCAAAGCGCCTGTTGAGACCGACATCGTGTTGGAAGCAGACACGGTTTGGGATGAGGAACTGCCCACCCCTACGCCTCCGATCACCGTGACCCCGCCCGCCGCCGAGCCTCAAATCACGCTTGGGCAAGCCTTGGTGACAGGAAGCACGATCCTGTGGATGGCAGGCGTAGCCGCATTGATGCTTTATGCCGTCGTCAGCTATATCCTTCTCGCCCGGCGGGTGGCCGAAGGTGTGAGATATATACCCGTAAGTCCCGACGGAACTCCGCTCCGCTTGCCTCGCCGCGTGAAGGTCAAGCGGTGCGCGGGTGTGAACGCCCCCTTCATCATGGGCATCTTCAACCCTTGCGTCTACCTGCCCTACGGCCTTAATGGCAAAACCGAGGCTTGCGTGCTATCCCACGAGCTGGCGCATATCCGTCGCGGCGACCATATCATCAAGCTGGCAGCTTTCGCCCTGACTGCTCTCCATTGGTTCAATCCTCTGGTATGGCTGGCTTGGGGGCTGTACTGCCGCGATACCGAGGTGGCTTGCGACGAGCAGGCGGTAAAGGACATGACTCTTGACGATCGAAAGGCCTACGCCGCCGCCCTGGTCTCCTTCCTGCCCGCGGCCGGGCAGAAGCGCATCCACGCGCCCTTTTGTCCGCCCGCCTTCGGAGAAACGGGTGTCAAGCGTCGCATCAAGAGAATATTGGCCTACAAAAAGCCCATCCTGTGGACGGTGATCCCCCTCGTGCTGATCGCCGCCACCCTGACCGTGGTGTTCTTTATGACTGCGCCTGAGTCTGATCCTGACCGAGGCGAGTGGAAGGGTGTCATCACGGTGCAGGGAAGTGAGTGCGATTTTGATGGTGTGTATCTGGATCTCCATACCTATCATCCCGACAAGGACGGTAAGCCCTGTCTGAAGATCACTTTCAAAAACCAAAGTGACAAAACCATCGGTTACGGCGAACCCTATAAGATCTATTATTTGGACGGAGACTCATGGGTGGACACCGCCGTCTACGATGTTGCCTTTACCATGCCCTTGTATCTCCTGAATGAGGGCGAAACGGTGGACAAGGCGTACACCCCCGACCATTGTGACCTTTCCCGCTACGGTACCTATAAATTTGTCACGGATATCACCTATCCCATTAACGAATACGGTGCCACCGAGGATTGCGAGATCAGCCTGACCTTCGTGCTGGAGGGGACGGGGGACGTGATCGGTACGTATCCCGAAGATTTTGCCATTCACTTTGAGAGTCAAATAGGGGAGCACCCGAATTGCCTCGACACCTTCGACGGCTACGTGCAGAAGGATCTGGTGCAGAAATTCCCGGGATACGCAAGGGCAAGCCTCAAGCTGACCGAGGCCGAGAAGCAGTACCTTTGGGAGATCACTAAGCAGTGCGAGGTCATCGGCATGAGCGGTGACATGACCATAGACGGGGTTGTCTTAATGCCCAATACTAACTATACCGTTACTATCCGTGCCAATGGAAAAACCTACACGATCAAGGGAGATGCTGCGGCCATGTTCGCGGGAGGCTTTTATTACGAGAGCACTCCGCGGGAAGAATGGACGTCGGAACACACGCATTTTTATACCTATGTCACGCTCCTTCGTAATTTCATGTACGACACCGACGAGTGGCAAAAGCTGCCCGAGGCCGAGGGCGGCTACGAGTGATCCGAAAATCCGCAACCGCAGGGCTTGTCCCTGCGGTCTTGCTATTTCAAAATTTCCAAAGATTCCATGCCCCGTATTTCCTTTCACCTCTTGACAAAATCCCCCGTTTTTTGTATAATGAGGCAGGAATATCACCCATATCCCTTGTTGGTACGAGTGTTCATAACAGACTTCACCGTCGTGTGATCAATAAAAAAACAGCAGTGACGACACCCGAGATTGGGAGCCGGCACTGCCGGTGAAAGGAAATTTACATATATGACGCAGAAGATTCCCGAGCTCTTGTCGTCTGCTCCCGAAACGGAAGCCGATGGCACTTATGCCAAGCCTCGGGCCGAAGAAATATTGGACATCGCCCTGGACATGGGCGTGGCTATGCTGGAATGCGGAGCCGAGGTCCATCGTGTAGAGGACACCATGACCCGCATCTGTAAGGCCTACGGTGCCTGTGAGATCGAGGTCTTTGCTATCACCTCCCTTATCGTGGCCCAGATCCGTATGCCCGATGAGACCTATTCCTCCCAGACCCGCCGCATCCTCCACAGCCGCAACCATCTGGCGCGCCTGGAGGAGCTGAACGCCCTGTCCCGTGAGATCTGCAGAGAGCCCCTCTCCTATCAGGCGGTAAACCGGCGCCTGGATAAGATCCACCGCTACCGTCCCGTTCCCGAGTGGCTTTGCTACGTGGGCGGAATGCTGGCGACGGGCTGCTTTGCCGTTTTCTTCGGCGGTACTTGGCTGGATGGTCTCGCGGCTGCCGCCATCGGCTTTATCATCACCCTCATTGAGCGTTGCGGAAAACCCGTGATCAACGCCATGGCCAGCACCTTTATCAACGCCTTTATCGCAGGTGCTCTGGCTCTGCTTTGCGTGGCGGTGGGCTTTGGCCATAACGCTGATATGGTCATCATTGGAACGATCATGCTGGAGATCCCCGGCATGGCCTTTGGCAACGCCCTCAGAGATATGCTCTGCGGAGATACCTTGGCGGGTGCCATGCGTTTCATTCAAGCCATACTGCAAGCGCTCATCATGGCCGCGGGCTATCTTGGCGCCATGATGCTCATAGGGCAGATCCCGGGGGTGTGACCATGAATACTTGGACTTTTCTTTTAAAGCTTTTTATGTCCGCTCTGTGCGCTTGCGGATTTTCCATTTTGTTTTATTTCAAGCCCCGCCGCCTGCCCTTGGCGGCATTGAACGGTGTCATTACTTGTGGGGTCTATTTAGGCGTTCAGGCCCTTCTGGGCGGTGAATTTATCCCCAATATGGCGGGTGCTTTCGCGGGAGGGATCTTTGCCGAGATCATGGCTCGGGTGACCAAGGTGCCCGTGCCCGTATATCTGATCCCCAGCATGATCATTCTCGTTCCCGGCAGTCTTCTTTACAGAACCATGAATTATTTCATCAGCGGCGCCTACGGCATGGCAGGGGAGTGCGCGCTGACTACGTTGGCAGTAGCCGCAGGCATCGCGGGCGGAGTGATGACGTCTTCGATCCTGGGGATGATGTATATCCGCATCCGTGAGACTTTGATGTCGAAAAGAAGAAAATGATTTTAATAAATTAAAAACGTGCCTTACTCATTTGCCCTGAATCTGTTGAATTTGTTGCTGTTTTTGTGCAGTATATACAAATGATTTGTTTAAACTTTGGGGAAATAAACTCTTTCTTTTTCGGCGTTTTTTTGTTATAATATTTGCGTGTGAGTAGGCTCTCCGGAGTCTCGCAAAGTTAATTTTATTAGTGAATATATTATTAGGAGGAAACATTCCATGGCAAGCGTATCCCTTCGTCACATTTACAAGAAGTACCCTGGCGGCGTAACTGCCGTATCTGACTTCAACCTGGAGATCAAGGACAAGGAGTTCCTGGTTCTGGTCGGTCCTTCCGGTTGCGGTAAGACCACCACTCTGCGTATGATCGCAGGTCTTGAGGAGATCTCCGAGGGTGAGCTCTTCATCGGCGACCAGCTGGTTAACGACGTCGCTCCTAAGGATCGTAAGATCGCGATGGTGTTCCAGAACTACGCTCTGTACCCCCACATGACCGTGTTTGAGAACATGGCCTTCGGTCTGAAGCTGAACAAGACTCCCAAGGAGGAGATCAAGCGCCGTGTAGAAGAGGCTGCCCGTATCCTGGATATCACCCACCTGCTCGACAGAAAGCCCAAGGCTCTGTCCGGTGGTCAGAAGCAGCGTGTAGCACTGGGTCGTGCTATCGTTCGTAACCCCAAGGTCTTCTTGCTCGACGAGCCTCTGTCCAACCTGGACGCTAAGCTCCGTGCTGCCATGAGAACCGAGCTGACCAAGCTCCACAACCGCGTTGGTACCACCTTCATCTACGTTACCCACGACCAGGTCGAGGCTATGACCATGGCTACCCGTATCGTTGTTATGAAGGACGGTCTTATCCAGCAGGTTGATACTCCTCAGAACCTGTACGATACTCCTTGCAACCTGTTCGTTGCAGGCTTTATCGGTACTCCTCAGATGAACTTCATCAACGGTACTCTCGTGAAGAAGGGCGAGGATCTGTACTTCGATTTCGAGAACTGCTCTGTCAAGCTGCCCGCCGAGAAGGCTAACAACCCCGCTCTGGCTCCTTACATCGGTCAGGAAGTCATCGCAGGTCTGCGTCCCGAGTGTATCCACGACCAGCCCGCACAGGTTGAGAACTTCCCCGACAGCACCATCGAGGCATACGTTGACGTTACCGAGCTTATGGGTGCTGAGATCTACCTGTACCTGAACGTTGGTAAGTCCGAAGAGGGCGACGGCAAGATCAAGATCGTCAACGACGGTACCAACCTGATTGCCCGCGTTTCCTCTCGTTCCACCTCCCGTGCAGGCGACACCATCAAGGTTGCCTTCGACACCAGCCGTATCCACATCTTCGATAAGGATACTGAGCGTTGCGTTTGCCACTAATATAATACATACGACTCCCCTGCGTTTTGCAGGGGAGTTTTTTTATAAAAAACGCAATGAATGCATATGAAACAAGGACGGTGGAGGAAAGACAAATGGTTTTGGCGGCGTTTTGTTCCTTTTTTGAAGTATTTGTTAAGGGCGTTAACGATTTTTGCGAAATTCTTCGAAAAACCATGAAAATCGCTTGACAAAATGTGGGGTTGATGGTAAAATATTGCTGTGAAACACACAAGGATATCTCCAAAAATTCTGTGTCTAAACGGGCAACGAAGGTTTTTGAAGATGTCCGCAAATAAAACCCGACCGTGATCGGAAAGAAAAAGGTGCAAAATGTCTGAACTTAGAGAAAAACTCATTGATAACATGACAGAGAATCTCCCTGTCCTCCGCAAAAAGCTGAAGCTGTCCCAAGAAGGCCTTGCCAAGATCATCGGCACCAGCCGCTATACCGTCATGCTCATTGAAACCCAAAAGAGACGCATGACCTGGAACACCTTCCTCTCCCTCATCCTGCTGTTTGATAAAAACCAGGATACCGCCGTCCTTCTGAGAGTATTGGACATTTATACCGAGCAACTGGATGCCTATTTTCGCCAGGAGCCGGGCGTCGAGATCTGAGATGTCATGACATAATTTACGGGACTTTCTCCTTTGCCTGAGAAAGTCCCGTTTTTTATATTGCGTTGATGCCGTAAGTCGAAAGAAGCAGGCGTAGCCTTGACTCAAGCTCGGTACTTGCGGTGTTGAGAGGGAGGCGAAGCTCGTTTTGACATAGACCTTTCAAAGCCATGGCGCATTTGACGGGGATGGGATTGACCTCACAGAACAATGCGTCGCAAAGGGGTAGGATGTGACTTTGGAGGGCAGCCGCCGTCTGTGTATCTTTCTCTCGCCAAGCGCGGCACAGTCGCACCATGGTCTCGGGCAGGAGGTTGGACACCACAGAGATCACCCCATGACCGCCTAAGGCCAGGATGGGGGTGACCATGTCGTCGTTGCCCGAATAGAGGGGCAGGGAATCGCCGCAGGCGGCGGCTATACGGGCGGAGTATCCGATCTGCCCCGTGGCATCCTTTAATCCGACAATGCGAGGATGTGCTGAAAGCTTTTTACAGGTATCTACCGTCAACGTGCACCCCGTCCGAGAAGGCACGTGGTAGAGAATGGCGGGGATGGATACGGCATTGACGATGGATGAAAAATGCGCCACGAGCCCCTCTTGTGAAGCTTTGTTGTAGTAGGGCGTGACCACCAGAAGTCCGTCACAGCCCACGGCCTCTGCCATACGGGAGAGCTCCACCGCACGAGCGGTGTTGTTGCTGCCCGTCCCCGCAATGACGGGGATCTTTTTGCCGGAGGATCGCACCGCACGGACGGCCGTGGTGTAGAGATCGCGTTTTTCACGGTCAGTCAAAGTGGAGGATTCGCCCGTGGTACCCGTGACCACCAGGGCATCGATATCGGCATCTATTTGTAGCTGCAGGATGGTCTCAAAGGCGGGAAAATCCACCTTGCCGTCCTTGAAAGGGGTCATGAGGGCGGTGGCACAGCCCTCGAAAAGTAGGGATGTATGGGGATCCATAGGGTCTCCTTTCCGTATATGAATTATTATGAATAGAGTATAAATTGTTGTTTAGCGGGGCACGGATATCTCTTGTAAGGCTCCCTCCGGGAGGGAGCTGCCGCCCAGCGAATGCGACGGGCGGCTGAGGGAGAACGCGTGAACAAAAGGCTAATGCTCTTTGCTGGGTAACAAGTTGCCG
>JAFTIL010000058.1 GCA_017456905.1 Clostridia bacterium | reverse complement strand
GGTGGCAAAGGCCGGCCCCTGGGGGGCGGAATTGGCCACCGGCACTGCCCGCAAACAATTTACCATCCTACCAAAGAAAAGAGGTACAACATGAACTACAATCCTTTGAATCCCCAGAGCGCCCTGGTTCCCATGGTGGTCGAACAGACCAGCCGCGGTGAGCGCTCCTACGATATTTTCTCCCGCCTGCTCAACGACCGCATCATTTTCCTCTCTGACGAAGTCAACGACGCTACCGCTTCTCTGGTGGTCGCCCAGCTTCTGTTCCTGGAGGCTCAGGATCCCGATAAGGATATCTCCTTCTATATCAACAGCCCCGGCGGTTCGGTTACCGCTGGTATGGCCATCTACGACACCATGCAGTTCATCAAGTGCGACGTGTCTACCATCTGCATCGGCATGGCCGCCAGCATGGGCGCCTTCCTTCTGGCCGCAGGCACCAAGGGCAAGAGATACGCCCTGCCCCACAGCGAGATCATGATCCACCAGCCCTTGGGCGGTGCTAAGGGTCAAGCTTCGGATATCAAGATCCAGGCCGAGCTCATCCTTCGCACCCGCGATATGCTGAACAAGATCCTCGCCGAAAAGACCGGAAAGCCTGTCAAGACCATCGAGCGTGACACCGACCGCGACAATTTCATGACTGCCGCACAGGCTCTGGAATACGGTCTCATCGACCGCATCCTGGAAAAGCGCGACTGACAGAAAGGAACATCGCGTGAAAGTATCATGATCAAAAACCGAAATTCACTGTTTCACGCACAATTCTCCCTAAAATGGGATCCCACCCTTTTTGTCGTTAAAGCGACACGGTCGAATGTCAAAGTAGTATATTTGTGCCGCCGCCGGCGGCAGAATGGAGATTCATATGTCTAACACCACCAACAGAGGCGGCAAGAGCGAGGGTCAGAATGATCTCCGCAAATGCGCCTTCTGCGGCCGCAACGAGCATCAGGTCAATTTCCTGATCCCCTCTCCTACGGGCGTGTATATCTGTGATTTTTGTGTGGACGCCTGCGCGGAGCTCATCGACGAGGTGCAGTCCCCCATCACAGGTACCAAGTCCTTTGGAGAGCTGAATCTGGCTACCCTGCCCCGTCCCAAGCAGATCAAGGCGTCTCTTGACGAGTACGTCATCGGTCAGGACGAGGCCAAGATCGCTCTGTCTGTTGCCGTATATAATCATTACAAGCGTATTTTGACCAAAAAGGCCAATCACAAAAAATCGGGCAAATCCCAAAAGGCCATGAGCGAGACCGAGGCCATGATGGAGGAGCTTCGTGACGTGGACGTGCAGAAGAGCAATGTCCTGCTTCTCGGCCCTACGGGCGTGGGTAAGACCTACCTGGCGCAGACTCTGGCCGAGACCCTGCAGGTGCCCTTCGCCATCGCCGACGCCACCACGCTGACCGAAGCGGGCTACGTGGGCGAGGATGTGGAAAACATCCTCCTGCGCTTGATCCAGGCCGCTGACTACGATGTGGAGCTGGCCGAGCGAGGCATCATCTACATTGATGAGGTTGACAAGATCTCCCGCAAGAGTGAGAACCGTTCCATCACCCGCGACGTATCGGGCGAGGGTGTTCAGCAGGCACTTCTTAAGATCCTGGAGGGTACGGTGGCCAACGTTCCCCCTCAGGGCGGCAGAAAGCACCCCAACCAGGAGTTCATCCGCATCAACACCGAGAACATTCTGTTCATCTGCGGCGGCGCCTTTGACGGTCTGGAAAAGATCATCGAAAAACGCGAGGGTGGTTCCACCATCGGCTTTGGTGGTGAGATCCACACCAAGGCAGAGCGCACCGATCAAGGTGTTTACAAGAGCGTGGTGCCCCACGACATCGTCAAGTTCGGTCTGATCCCCGAGCTGGTGGGCCGTCTGCCCGTCATCGTGACCCTGACCGATCTGGACAAGGAAGCCCTCATCCGCATTTTGCGCGACCCCAAGAACGCCATTGTCAAGCAGTATATGAAGCTCTTTGGCATGGACAACGTGCGTCTGATCTTTGAGGACGACGCATTGGAGGCCATCGCTGAGGAAGCCCTCAAGCGCAACACGGGCGCTCGCGGTCTTCGCGCCATCATGGAGCAGTTCATGATGAAGCTGATGTACGAGCTGCCCTCCGACGATCTGGCTGAGACGGTCACCGTCACCCGCGATTTCGTGCGCGGCGTGGGCGAGGCTGTCGTCACCCACAAGGCTCCCGCCATCGAGGCGGCTGACGAGCCCGTGACACTTCCCTTGCCTGAGGCAAATGAATAAAAAGAGACCGTTTCCCGATGGGAGGCGGTCTCTTTTCTTTATATCTGCTTATGCACGCTCTTGTACTCGTCGTAAAATCTGAAATAGGGGCATCGGCCTGTGTTCCCTGCCACGAAATTGGCCATTTCGTCCTCGTCCAGGGACACGTCGCAGACGTAGGCGTCCAGCTCCTCGTCGTAGTCGTAAAATTCACATTCCTCACAACGGCCCACGGGCTGTTTTTTCTTTTCCATGGCTTACTCCTTTCCTCGATAGAGGGTATAGTCTCCGCTCCGCAGCACGTCGGTGAGATCGCGGGGGGTCTTAATGGTACGGTTTGTCATGATGCCCCCCTTAGCGGCGTGGTCGGGATGGTGGCAATCCGAGCCCGAAGTCACGGGTTTGCCGTAAAACTCCGCGAATTTTGCCGCTTGGCTATTGCGGAAGGGCTCGGTGAGGCCGTTGTGGGCTTCGATACCGAACAGCGGCGTAGGATCCATAACCGTCATCCGCACACGGAAGGGGTGGGCCAGCACCACGCAGGCGTTTTCGGGCAGGAGAGCATACAATTCCTCCAAGGTGGTAAGGTCGTTGAGACGCGGAGCGGTAAGAAAGAACTCCTCGTCACAGCCGTAGACCAAAAAATCGTTGATACCGAAGAGGGATCTATCAAACCGCACCTCCGCACCCGGGAGGACGGTAAACCCTAACTTCTCCCCTTCCTCGCGGGCGGCGTAATAGCCTTTGAGGCGACGCGCCATGACCTCGCGGTGGCTCATGCCCGAAAGCTCGTCGGCAAACCATTTATAAAAGTGAGAAAAATAATGGTCGGTGATGACCATACCGTCGTAGCCTGCGTTTTTATATATACGCACCAGCTCAGCGCCGCTTGCGTGGGCGGCTGTATCACATTCCGAGGTGTGGGCGTGAAGCTCAAAGAGGGACATATCGGGACTCCTTGTGTTTATTCTGCCATAGGGCATTTTTTATATTGTAACAGAAACAAGGGGATTTTTCAAGGGGTTTTTAGAATTTTGATGCAGATCATGTACGATGGAAGGTTGACGGGGACGGGAGAGTGTGGTATGATAGTGGTGTGGTCTTTATCAAAAAAATTCCAACAAACCGAACCTTTTCCTGTTTCCGATTGTCATATAAACAGAGCCACCTCACGGAAGGCTGTGACGGGAGTGTGCATACCGCGCTACTATCCGTGAGGAACTCATGCATCCTATAGGAAACAAACCAAACCGAAAGAACAACAAAGAGAGGAATCACATGAACCGTAACGTCCATTACAAGGAGCAAACCGACGAGACTTTGGTTGCCCTGACCCTTATGCGGGACGAGGCCGCCTTTGAGGAGCTGGTGATCCGCCACCGCAAGGCCGCCCTGCTCATGGCTAAGGCCGTGACGAGAAACATCCACACCGCCGAGGACGCGGTGCAGGACGCCTTTCTCTGCGCCTGGCAACGCCTGGACACCCTGAAGGACACCGCCAAGTTCGGCCATTGGGTGTGCCGCATCGCAAAGTACCGTGCCATCAATCTGGCCAAGCGTTACCGCGATTACATCCCCTTCGACGAGGTAGAGACCTATCTGGCGGATCAGACCGAGGACATCACGGGCTACTATGATGACAAGCTGGAGACCGAGCTGCTCCGCGACTGTGTGGAAAAGCTGTCGGAAAAGATCGGTACGGTGATTCGTCTCCACTACTTTGAGGGCCTTTCGGTGAGTGATATCGCCAAACGAATGAGCCTCGCGGAAGGAACGGTCAAGAGCCGCCTTTCTGCGGGCAGAGATCAGATCAGAAAGGAACTGGGTTACGTGGATAAGAACAACAAGAATGAAACTTTGGTAGAGGCCGTCATGCGCCGTGTAGAAGAATTTAAGGAATGGCGGCTGAAGAACAGCAAGATCGGATTTGAGGAGGACTACAAGGACGTTTTGTCCCAAGTGGAGAGCCTCCCCGACTCCGAAAAGAAATTTTACGCCATGGCCGACGTGCTGAAGCTGGGCTACTGGTATCTCTCCGACGGCAAGACCGACGAGATGCGGGCAAAGCTGAAGGAAGCGGCCATCAAGGGCAACAATAAAGAGGTGCTGGCTCTGTGCATCGGCTTTGGCGTGAATCAATACTCGGGCAAGGAGAAGGTGGACTACGTTTACAACACGGTCATCCCCGAGCTATTGAAGTACGACATCCCCGGGGAGGTGGCCTACCATCACTACTGGCTGGGCTACGACTATTTCGAGGCCAAGGATTTTGAAAACGCCCGCAAGGAGTTTGCATTGACGCTGGAAACAGGTGCGGAGAATCCCCTGTACGTGGCACTTGCCAAGTCCACCCTGGAAGGCATGGACGGCGTGGGGGAGATGCTGTCCGACAGGAGCAAATACGATCTCTGTACCACGGCCGAGGAGTTGATCCATCGGGGTGATCAGCTGATTTTCAGTCAACAGCCCGGCTTTACCCGCCGTTATATAGACCTTCCCCACTATGCCGAAATTGCCAACGCCCCTCTGTACTATGCCTCCCGTGCGGACGGTCTGATTCTGGACGAGACCATGAAGGCCGGTGACAGCGTGACCGACAGCGAGGGCAAAATCACCCTCACCTGTGTGTCCACCGACGCTACGGTGTCCACCGCCTGCGGAGATTTTTACGGCTGTGTGGAGATGCACACTCATAATCCCCCCGACAGAAGGTATTTACCCGCCCCTGTTTTTGTGGCGTGGTATAAGCGGGGCATCGGTCTCGTTGCCTTTGGGTGGAAGCAGGAGGATGGCGAGCCCTTCGGTATGACTTTCCTTTCCTCCTATACGGTCAACGGCGGTCACGGGCTGATTCCTCTCTGCGAAGGCAACGTCTGGAACTACGCCATTGACGGGGTGGACAACGAATACGTGAACCGCGTGGAGGTCACCGCCGTGAAGGAGGATAAGGCCTACCTGTCCTATTGCCTGTACGTCAAGGGTCAGCCTTTTAATGAAAATTCCTGGCGAGACAACCTCCTGTACGCCCGCAACAATTACTATAACGATCACGTTGCGCTGGACGTGTCCGCCTATCACGACCGCGCCGTGGCCTTGGCACAAACTCCTTGGGAGAAGAAGGTGGCGGAGGTTTCCCGCAACGTCATGAACCGCATTTACCACGGCTGTCCTGCCGTCTTCCCCGAGACCAAACAGCAGGGCGTGTGGAATTTCTTTACCTACTGTCCCGTCACAAAAGCTGGGGAGAAGTTCACCATCTCCAGCGGTGATCGCACCTATGAATTTGAGTGGAAGAACACCCGCAACGGTTGCTTTGCTACCCTCATCAATTTCATCTACGACATTCTGCAAAACGGTTTGGGAGCTTTGTGGGATCCCGCGTGGCTGGAGTATGCAGACCGTGACGAGGAATTTCAGTTCCACCGCCCCGCCCGTTGGGATCAGGGCAAGGAATTTACAGGCTACGGCCGCGTATACAGCGGCGAGACGGTGACCACCACCCTCGGTACCTTTGAAAACTGTCTCCGCATCCGCGCCCGCACCAGCCAGAACGAGAGTCCCGGCATCACCTATCAGAACACCGACAAGGACTACTACTTCGCTCCCGGCATCGGCCTTGTGCGCATCATCACCTACGTCACCTCCTACGAGGATATCCGCATCTACGATCTGGTGTCCTACAAGGGCACGGGCGAGGGCTATATGCCCATAGAGGACGGCATGGAGCGGCACTACAAGTACCTCAACGAGAACCAGCCAAACGTCCACGGCGGCGCCAGCTACTACTACGTCAAGAACGACGAGGGCAAGCTGGTCGTTCTGGGCGATCAGCTGGGCATGATGGACGTTGAGGAAAAGACCGAATAAAATCGGAAGGCGAGAGAATGTAAATGCTGTAAATTGTTGTTTAGGAATACGCCTGGGAGGGCCCTTCTTGAAAGAAGTGCCCCCCAGACCCCCTCCAAGAACCTTTAAATAATGATTCTTTTTAAAGGTTTTTGAAGGGTTCCAAGGGAAACTTTTTGCAAAAAGTTTCACTTGGCCGTACTCCCGTAAACAGTAATTTACATGATGAAACTCCCCCGCAACCGCATAGAATATCCCACCCGCTCCGTGGTATCTCGGAGCGGGTCCTTTTTGAAAGTTCGGTACAAAAATCCTGCAAAATTTTGCAAAGCTGCCGTTTCCCTATTGACGAAACAGCGAAAAAGTGATATAATAATGTATCTGTTTTTTCAAATTGGAGGTATTGCTATGAACGCAGTCACTTTATACAATAAAGGTATGTATCTCGTGGACGGTGTCCCCGCCGAGACCGCCGTGGTTTCTGCCGACGAGGCGCGCAAGGGCACCATCGCTTATTCCATCCTGAACGCTCACAACGTATCGGGTAACATGGACAAGCTGCAGATCAAGTTTGACGCTTTGGTGTCTCATGATATTACCTACGTGGGCATCATCCAGACCGCCCGCGCCAGCGGCCTGAAGGAATTTCCCATTCCCTACGCCATGACCAACTGCCACAACAGCCTGTGTGCCGTGGGCGGTACCATCAACGAGGACGACCACGTGTTCGGCCTCTCCGCCGCCAAAAAGTACGGCGGTATCTACGTCCCCGCCAACCAGTCGGTCATCCACTCCTACGCCCGCGAGGAGCTGGCGGGCTGCGGCAAGATGATCCTGGGCTCCGACTCTCATACCCGCTACGGTGCGCTTGGCACCATGGGTGTCGGTGAGGGCGGTCCCGAGCTTGTCAAGCAGCTTCTCAAAAATACATACGACGTCAACCGCCCCGAGGTGGTCATGGTCTACCTCCACGGCACCCCCAAGCGCGGTATCGGCCCTCACGACGTGGCACTGGCTCTCGTGGGCGCGACCTTTGGAAACGGATTTGTGAAGAACAAGGTGCTGGAGTTCGTGGGCCCGGGTGTGAAGGCTCTGCCCATCGACTTCAGAAACGGCATCGACGTTATGACCACCGAGACTACCTGCCTGTCCTCCATCTGGGTCACCGACGAGGTGGTTAAGAAGCACTATGAGGTACACGGCAGACCCGAGGAGTACAAGCCCCTCGCGCCCGCCGACGTGGCCTACTACGACGCCATGATCGACATTGACCTTTCCGAGATGGAGTCCATGATCGCCCTGCCCTTCCATCCCTCCAACGTCTACACCATCCACGATTTCGTGGCAAACGCCAAGGAGATCCTCGCCTCCGTGGAGGCCGAGGCCGCCGAGAAATTCAAGAAGGCCAAGATCTCCCTTGTGGACAAGGTACAGGCCGACGGCTCTGTGCTGGCTGACCAGGGCATCATCGCGGGCTGTGCGGGCGGTATGTTCGACTCCATCGACGAGGCCGCCGCCATCCTCAGAGACGGCTCTACGGGCAACGGCTACTTCTCCCTGTCGGTCTATCCCACCTCTGTCCCCGTCTCTTTGGAGCTGACCCGCATTGGCGTGACGGCTGACCTGCTTTCTGCGGGCGCTGTCATCAAGCCCTCCTTCTGCGGTCCCTGCTTCGGCGCTGGGGATGTTCCCGCCAACAACGGTCTGTCTTTGCGCCACACCACCCGCAACTTCCCCAATCGCGAGGGCTCCAAGCCCGGCGAGGGTCAGCTTTCGGGTGTGGCTCTCATGGATGCCCGTTCCATCGCCGCCACCGCGAAAAACGGCGGTATCATCACGGCGGCCACCGACGTGGACTACGAGTACACCCCCCATGAATATCACTTTGACAAGACAGTCTATTCCAAGCGCCTCTACTACGGCTTTGGAAAGGCCGATCCCTCGGTTGATCTCATCATGGGTCCCAACATCACCGACTGGCCCAAGCAGTATGCTTTGACCGAGAACATCCTTTTGGAGCTGGCGGCGGTCATCCACGATCCCGTCACCACCACCGACGAGCTGATCCCCTCGGGCGAGACCTCGTCCTACCGCTCCAACCCCCTGCGCCTGTCCGAGTTCGCCCTGTCCCGCCGTTGTCCCGATTACGTGAGTAATTCCAAGGCCGTAGCCAAGCAGGAAGCAGACCGCCGTGAGGGTGTGGTGTCAGACAAGCTCCGCGCCGTGCTGAACGCCGTGGGCAGCGCCGACGAGTTGGTTCAGAACACTCAGTTCGGCTCCTGCGTTTTTGCCAACAAACCGGGTGACGGCTCCGCCCGCGAGCAGGCCGCCTCCTGCCAGAAGGTACTGGGCGGCTTCGGCAACATCTGCTACGAATTTGCCACCAAGCGTTACCGTTCCAACTGCATCAACTGGGGTATTCTGCCCTTCACCCTGGACAAGGAGACCCCCTTCGAGTACGAGGTGGGCGACTGCGTCTTCGTCCCCGCTGTCCGCAAGGCTGTGGAAAACGGTATTGAGGTCATTCCCGCCAAGGTCATCCGCAAGGACGGTACCGTGGAGGAGATCACCCTGTATCTCAAGGGGCTGACTCCTGACGAGAAGGAGATCATTCTCGATGGATGTCTCATGAATTACTACGCCGCGCGCATGGATTGATATTTAGGAGCAGCCAAAAGGGGCATCCCAAATGCGGAATACATCTGAGATACCCCTTTTTATGATGGAGCATAAAAGTTACTCTTTCTTTTTCTTCTTTTTCAGCATGACCGCCGCCGCGGACAGCACGATCCCCGCGCCATACCCTATCGTGGAACCGCACCCCTTGGAGGGCTTGGGTTCATCGGTAGGTGCTTCGGTAGAAACCTCGGTAGGCGCTTCGATGGGAGCTTCAGTAGGAGTCTCGGTAGGTGCTTCGGTAGGTGCCTCTGTGGGCGCTTCGGTCTCTACAGGAGGCTCGTCGGTACGGAGACGGTACAGTCTGCCCTCGCCTGCGCGGAAGGTCTCCTCCATCACGCCGTCTTTGATCTCCACGGGGATATACTCACCGATGAAGGGATCAAAATACTCCAGCCACTTCACGTCCCCTGAAAGATCCACAGTGAATTTACTCGTCATTTCGTCCTTTTTGGTGTTTTTGTTGAAGATCATGATATAGTGATCCTCCCCCTCCTTGGGCTCCATGACGCTGATGATATAGTCCTTTCTGCCGCCGCTGGACTGAATAAAGAAATCATCGGGCAAATGCTCTACACCTGCAGCTTTTCTATCCATATGGTAGGCGTGAGCGGTATCCAAATTCATAAGAATGTCAGAAAGCCCTCGGATCTCCCAGTTCAGCTCGCTCCAAGCGGCGTAGAGCTCGGGATCACGGATGGTGCCGTCACGGTAAATGAGGGAGTCTCTGAAGCCCTCGCCCTCGGTATCCGAGGAACCGGGACACACAAGATTGAACCAAGAAAGCGCCTTGAAGCCGTAGGCCAGATAGCCGTAAACGTTCCAACGCATCTCGTTCTCTGTGGGCATACGAGTGCCGTTCCATGCTGTGGACTGGGGGAATGCGTGGGTTTTGAGCTTGCCGTTCTCATAGGCTACCGAGCGAAGCACCTCCATGTCGGCAAAAATATCGTTCAAAATCACGCCGCCATCACGGAAGGGGTAGTAGTCGTGGGACAGATAATCAATGTTCTCTGCCCCCACCGTCTGCACGAAATTTGAAACGTGCTCCTTATAGGTACCGCCCAGCGCCCACGTGGGAGCATAGCTGGGAAACAGGTTGATCAAGGGATAGCGCGTCTCGTCCCCTTCGCGGTAGATATTTACCAGACGGGCGATCTCAGGGAACTTGTCAGCCGTAGGCTCGTCTACCACGTGGTAGCCGATACAATGCTCCTTGCCGGCGGCGTATTCCAAGCCGGGGGCGATATGGGATTCGGACATACTGCCGTTCATGATGTAGACCATGTTGCGCTTGGCATACTGCGCCTCCACATCCTCCCAATAGGCAGCGTCAAACATATTGCCCGAACCGAAATCCTTGGGAAAGATATTGAAGTTGATACCTGCCGCGGCCATTTGGTCAAGCTGGTACTCATAGCTGTCCTTCTCAAAGGAATAGAAGGTCACCCAAGAGCCGATGAGCAGATCGTCGGAGGTGACGTCATCAGCCATGATCTTTTCTCGGTAGGCTTTTTTCTTGGCCTCATACTCGTCATCGGCGGGTATATCCTCGGCATGGGCGGTCAAAGCCAACATCGGAACCCCCAGCGCGGAGATCAGCATCACGGAAGCCAGTATACGGCACATGAGACGGAGATTTCTTGATAAATTCTGTTTTTTCATAGTCGGTCTCCTTTCGGGAAAGAAAGCTTGATACACGGCAAGGCCGTGAGTATCTACACCGCCATTATAACATAATTTATTTGGTTCTACAAGAGAAATTACGGATTATTTTGATTTTCGGCAAACTGAACAAACCGATCATACGCCTGCGTGCATGATAACGCTTAACAAAATGAAAGGAGATCACCATGTATAACGGCCCCTACAAGCTTGCCATCAACCTCATGGGCGGCTCAGGATTGTCTGTAGACGATCACGTTGCCCTGCTCAAAAGCATCGGCTGGGACGGCTTTTTCACGGGATGGAAGCCCGAAAAAACGTCTGAATTTGCCGCCGCCGCCGAGAAGCACGGTATGGTCTACACCTCCATTCACGCGCCCTTTACCCAGGTTCGCTATCTGTGGGACGAGGGGGAGCTTGGCGGGCAGGTCACAGACGAGCTGATCGAATGTGTCCGGGATTGCGCCGCCCACAAGATCCCCGTCATGGTCATCCACCCCTTCATCGGCTTCGGAGAGCATACCCCCACCGAGGCGGGACTTCGCAATTTCGGTCGTATCATTGACGCGGCCGACGCTCTCGGTGTCCGTCTGGGCTTTGAGAACGTAGAGGGCGAGGAATATCTGGCCGCCATTTTTGATCGCTACGCAGGGCATCCGTCCCTGGGCTTCTGCTTCGACACGGGTCACGAGCTGTGCTACAACCGCGGCAAGGATATGCTGGCCGACTACGGTCACGTCCTGTGCCATACCCACTTTAACGACAACGTGGGTGTGACGGGCAAGGATATCTTCTGGACGGACGATCTCCACCTTCTCATGGGTGACGGCATCGCGGATTGGCCGAATATCATGCACCGCATCCGCGCCTGTGACTATGACGGCGTTCTCACCTGCGAGCTGACCTTTGGCAACAAACCAGGTAAGAATACCCATGACGGTTACGCCGCCATGGGGCATGAGAAGTTCTATGAGTTCGCTCTGGCGCGGATGAGAGAGATCGCGGAGATGTAAATTGTTGTTTGCCGGCAGTGCCGACGGCCAATGCTCGGGGTTATTCAACCCATGCGAACCACATCCCGCGATGGGAAGTTTGGATATCGCTGTGGGGGAGGGGCCCCACATGGGCGGTAAACGGGGCGCTCTCTTTGATACGAATATCCCCCGACGGGTCAAGAACTTTACAATTTCTACCCGCTGTTTGATTTCTTGGCAAAATAATTTTTGCTAAAGGTTCTTGGAGGGGGTCTGGGGGGCACTTCTTTCAAGAAGGGCCTCCCAGGCGTACCCCGCTAAACAACAATTTGTCTCCCATATACCATCATAAAAGCCGATCCGGCTTTATGAATACAAATCAATTTTCCAAAGATTCGGAGGTATTGAACAATGGAAAAGATCAAAATGACAACCCCCCTCGTCGAGATGGACGGGGACGAAATGACCCGCATCCTGTGGCAGATGATCAAGGACGAGCTGCTCCTGCCCTTCGTGGACCTCAAGACCGAGTATTACGATCTCGGCCTGGTGAAGCGTGAGGAGACCAAGGATCAGATCACCATTGACGCCGCCAACGCCAACAAGAAGTACGGCGTAGCTGTCAAGTGCGCCACCATCACCCCCAACAAGCAGAGAGTGGAAGAGTACAACCTTAGCGAGATGTGGAAGTCCCCCAACGGCACCATCCGCGCCATTCTGGACGGCACGGTGTTCCGCGCACCCATCCTCATCGACACCATCCGCCCTGCGGTCCGCAACTGGAAGAAGCCCATCACCATCGCCCGTCACGCCTACGGTGACGTCTACAAGTGCACCGAGTACCGCGTCCCCACTGAGGGTAAGGCCGAGCTGGTGTTCACCGATAAGGATGGCAACGAATCCTTCCGCAAGACCATTTACGACTTTGAGTGTCCCGGTGTGCTTCAGGGCTCTTATAACAAGGACAGCTCCATCCGCTCCTTCGCCCATTCCTGCTTCCAGTTCGCCATTGATACGAATCAGGAGCTGTGGTTCTCCACCAAGGACACCATCTCCAAGCAGTACGACCAGACCTTTAAGCTGATCTTCCAGGAGATCTATGAGGAATGCTACAAGGAGAAGTTTGAGGAGCTGGGTATCCGCTACTTCTATACCCTCATTGACGATGCCGTGGCCCGCGTCATCCGAAGCGAGGGCGGCTTCATCTGGGCCTGCAAGAACT
>JAFTIL010000057.1 GCA_017456905.1 Clostridia bacterium | reverse complement strand
TCCGAACCAATTTCGATTGACGAAATAGTTCGGATTTGTTACGTTTGGTGACCCGTACGGGAATCGAACCCATGTTTCCAGCGTGAGAGGCTAGCGTCTTGACCGCTTGACCAACGGGCCGTCTGTCCTGACGACTTGCATATTATATCACACAGTTTTGGATTTGTCAAGGGGTTTTTTGAAGATTTTTTTATTTTTTTGATTTTTTTCGAGGAGGGATTCGGGAGAGGAAAAACGGTTCTTGGGGTTGATCCTCTCCCGTGATTTTACTGTTCGGTGCTGTTTATTTCTGTGGGCATACTGAGGGTCACCTCTAAAAACTCTCTTGACGGAGAATCCGTGGTAACTTTTCCGTCATATTTCACATGTTTTTTTTCGCGTAGCGCCACTACGCGTTCGAAAAATTGTATCATCTGACGACAAACTTCCTCATGGCTCTCTCGTCAATAGAGTATTTTAAGGCTCCCTGAAATCTATTTTGCAAAAGGAGCATTCGGGCTTCATGACTAGCTTGCCGCACAGGGGACAGATAAGGTTCTCATTATCTGCCTCAGGATTGGCAAGGACGATAAACTTCGCACCTTTAAAGTGACGGACGCGGTCGCCTGTTTTGAAATAATCATCGGCGATCTCTTGAGTGTCAAACTCAATAACCATCTCCTCTCCGTCATCCTTGCGCACCTTCCAATAGGCGATGATGACATCGTGAATATTTTCACGGTAGGCAACAACTCCCTTGATGCGTGTGACCTTTTTACAGGCACGGCTGTCTACGGTTCCGGTCCAGGTGCGGTCGCGGAGCAGGGGAATGAGTTTGATTTTGTGGAACAGGAAAAGATAAATAACGACCGATAAAACTACCGAAAAGATTCGTTCCCATTTGTCGCAGAATTTAAAGGATGTTATCAAAAGAACGGCGATCGCGATGGCCAAAAGCACGAGCAAAAGGATCTTTTGAATGATCCGACGATGAACCTTTTTTTCAATACGTATGTACACGGTAGGCCTCCTCAATGTTAAATGCGATTCTTTCTTCGGCTGCTGTCAGTTTGATCTGCACGTTATTTCGGGCGGTGTAAATTGACTTGCAATTTACCGCTAACTGTGCACGCCGTTCTCCGTTGCTTTCTTAAAAACATAGTAGAACGGTTCTTTGCCGCCAAAAAAGTAGTCGCCCGATTTGTGCTGAACGAAAAGATATTTCACCCCGTCTATCTCACGAAGCAGATATCCTTCGGCGGATTCCTCCTGGTGGCTGATGATATAGCCGCGAAAATGGCTGATATCCGAAGCCGTATATTCCAAAAGGCGGGGAACGATGCTGTCCTCGTCTCTGACATAACGTTCACATCTCCCTCGTTCAAAGAAGGAGATGGCCGTGATATGCTCAAGGGCTGACAGCTGCAGGGGCAGGGCAGGGGAAAAATCCTCGGGAGCTTCTACGTAAGCCACCGTTTCCCACGTACCGATCAGTTCGGGATCGGGGATATAGGGAAAATCTGTTCGGTCTCTGCGAGTTTGGGATTCTCTGGGGGTGTAAGCGCGTTTGGATTCTTGCTTATACAGAAGGATGATGGAATCGCTTCCGTTGGTCAGGCAGTTATAGCCGATCCAACGGATGGTCATATAAGTGTCATCACCCTGCTTGTGAAGCTGATAATCGTTGGGAACAATGGTGTCGGGCTGCTGATAGTAGCAGTAGATTACGCCTCGGCTCCAAAAAATGTTCCACCACATGACGCCGCCCGGCAGACAGACAAGCTCGTCCTTCACGGTATCCGAGGGTGTTTTGGGAACACCCCAGGTCTCAGGGGTCTGGGTACGCACTTGCCCCACAAGACGCCAACGGCCGATCACTTCGGGATCGTCCTCGAAATTGATAGCGATGGCATCCCGAACCGAGCGCTCGCCCAGGATCTCTTGTCTATGCCCCAAGCGCTCCACCAGGACGAGAGAGGCATTGATCCTGTCACGTTCCTTGGAGAGGGCGGTACGCTTTTGGGCGAGAAGAACGGTGCGTGCTTCCTCGGAGCCCGTGAGCAGTATTTTGATCTCTTCAAGAGAAAAGCCCGCTTGCTTGAGCGTCTGTATCTCCCCAAAGGTTTTGATCTTGTCGGTTTTATAATATCTGTAGCCTGTATGAGGGTCGATTCTGTCCGCCAAAAGAACGCCCTCCGCGTGATAATAGCGCAGGGTCTGGGTACTGACCTGACAGATGCGAGCAAATTCACCGATCTTAAGCATGAATACCTCCAAACTCGATGTTATCATTGATTATAACATTATAGTTGGCTGTAAAGTCAAGAGGTTTTTGGAAAAAACTTCATAAAAAAGTCACTGTATATCTCGTGTTTATGGTGGTACGTATCATTATACCACATGAATGTCAGGATGTCAAAATATTGGAAACAAATAAAATAGGATAAAAGGCATTTTTAGCTTGTTTCCATCTTTTCTCTCCGTTCCAGATAGTCCAACAGAAGAACCCCGCCTGTCAGAATGGTGATGCCGGCTACAAGACATTCCACGTCATAGCCCAAGGTGAGCATCATTCCTACCGCTCCTTGACGAAGTCCTTGGAAAAGCCGTATACCCACGTCGCAAATGCCTGCTGATAAAATGAAGAGACCGATCCAGGCGAGCCGCGCCGCCAGGCGGGTGGGATAATATCGACAAAGCCCTCGTTTTTGTTGAAAATGTATATTTCTATTGTTCATTATGTGCCTCCCAAAATGATTGACAATTCATAATTCTTGCGGAAATAACATTGATAAAATGCTCAAATCCTTTGAAAATGAGCAAAAAACGCAAGATTTATGTGCTCTTACATTATAACAAGGAAAACAACGGCCGTCAAGCGGTAATGATTTCCGCATCGCGTCGGGGAGCATAGAGAAAAGATCCCTTGTGAAAATGACGAACGATAGAGTCATCATGCCGAAAACGATGAGTGAATATCGTTTTTTTCGGTAATGCAAGGGGAAATCTTAGACTTTTATGGGTAAAAATGCCGAAAAGTTTTGTGAGGATGAACAAAACGCAACTTGTTGTTAAATTAACCCCGCGTGTAATGACAAATTGCGACCTTGGAGGTGTGCTATAATAGGAGCACGGCCGTTATCGGCCGATATTGTAAGGAGAAAGAGACATGAAACTGATATCAGCAGATGGCACAGACCCGCTTTTGCGCTCGACGGATACGAGGACCCATGGATTTACGATCAACCTTTTGAGTGAATGTACCTACACCGTAGGGCAAACGCGGGTCTATTGCTGGCTTTGTAAGTACGACGCACAAAGCAAAGAAGAAGGAAAGCTCGGAACAGGACGTTCGTTGCCTTCCTGCCGTTTGATCATGTATGCGGGGCAGACCTGCCTCATGTTTATTGAAACGGCTACCCTTGAGGAAGGGGAGCTCATCTTTGATTTGATGAGGCGCTATGAACTGTCTCCGTATCATGTGGAGGATGTGTTAGAGGATCGTGAACTTCAAGCGTATATTCAACGGCTGTAAAAGACGGCTGTGAGAACGGACAACGGCGAAACAAGTGCCGCTTGTCCGTTTTCATTTTGCGCTGTTTGCCTCTTGACGAAAAATGAATAATATGATATAATATACTGATTAGTTATGTTTCGGAGGGCTTATGGTCATACTTGGTATCGACCCGGGACTGGCCATTGTCGGCTGGGGGGTCATCGAATACAACGGCAATCGCTTCCGCACACTGGCATACGGCGCGATCCGCACCCCCGCAGGCATGGAGACGCCCAAGCGTCTTTTATCCATCCGCCGTGACATGGAAGAACTGATAAAAAAATACAAGCCCGAGCATATGGCGGTGGAGGAGCTGTTCTTCAACACGAATATCACCACGGGCATCCGCGTAGCCGAGGCTCGCGGGGTCATTTTGGCCGTGGCCGAGGATTTTGGGGTGAACATTTCGGAATACACCCCTTTGCAGGTCAAATCCGCCGTGGTGGGCTACGGCAGGGCAGAGAAACGCCAGGTCATTGAAATGGTGACCCGCATTTTGAATCTCCCCGCGCCTCCCAAGCCCGACGACACAGCCGATGCCCTGGCCATTGCCATCTGCCATTCCCACAGCGGATGCTCACGACTGGCGGACTATTACAACAAATAGGAGCACGAGGGGCTCTGCCTCTGGCCCCCGCTTGAAACCTTTTCTAGAATATGTAAAATTGATACAACAAACAAAAGGAGACATACTATGTGGTGTGCCGACAACTGGAAAGACTATGAACTCATCGATACCTCCGACGGCGAGCGTCTGGAGCGCTGGGGTGATTATATTCTCGTCCGTCCCGATCCCCAGATCATCTGGCGCGGTGTTGCCCGATCTCCCCTTTGGAAAAAGGCTGACGGCATCTACCGCCGTTCCTCCAAGGGCGGCGGCGCTTGGGTGAAGAACGATCTGCCTGCCGACTGGCAGATTGGCTACGGGGATCTGAACTTTGTCCTCCGTCCCATGGGCTTTAAGCACACGGGCTTGTTCCCCGAGCAGGCTGCCAACTGGGACTGGTTTTCGGCCATCATCCGCAAGGCCAAGACCCAAGCTCCTGACAGGCCCATCAAGGTTCTGAATTTGTTCGCCTACACGGGCGGTGCCACCATGGCGGCGGCCAAGGCAGGGGCAGAGGTGGTCCACGTGGATGCATCCAAGGGTATCGTGGCTCAGGCCAAAGAGAACGCCAAGCTGTGCGGTCTGGAGACCGCACACATTCGCTATATCGTGGATGACTGCAAGAAATTCGTGGAGCGCGAGTTGCGCCGCGGCAACCGTTACCACGGCATTATCATGGATCCCCCCTCCTACGGCCGCGGCCCCGGCGGTGAGGTCTGGAAGCTGGAGGACAGCGTGGACGAGCTGGTGTCTCTTACCTCAGGACTCATTGCCGACGACGCCCTCTTCTTCCTCATCAATTCCTATACTACGGGTCTGTCCCCCTCCACCATGAACTACATCCTTGACCTTAAGGTCAAGGCAACCCACGGCGGTCACACCCAGGCCGACGAGCTGGGCCTCCGCGTTTCCACCACCGGCTCCGTCCTCCCCTGCGGCGCCAGCGCGCGGTGGGAGAGGTAAGGAGTACGCAAGGGAGGAACCTTCTTGAAAGAAGGTTCCCCCTTGACCCCCTCCAAAAACTTTTAACAAAATAAGAATTGACCTATAGATCGGACACCCGAAAAAGAAGGGAAAGCTCTTGATCTGTCGGGAGATATTTTCTTAAAATCAAAATTTGCGTAAGCAAATTTTTACCTTCACGTTCCGCTGTCGGCGGAACATTTCACTCGCGCGAAGCGCGAATATCACTTTTGCGAAGCAAAAATATCACATTTCTCCAAAGGAGAAATATATCATTGCGATGCTGTAGCGCAAGCTGACAGCGTTGCTTGGAAAGGAGCGCTTCATGCCTCTGATAGACATCAAACATCTCTCCTACGCCTACCGCGAGGAGAATGATCGACCCATCTCCGTCCTCAAGGATATCTCCCTTTCCATCGAGAAAGGGGAGTACGTCGTGATCCTGGGACACAACGGCTCTGGCAAATCCACCTTGGCCAAGCTCATGAACATGGTGGTAGACGACTACGAATTTGCCGAGGGCGAGATTATCGTGGACGGCATCAACATCTTGTCCGAGGACATCACCGACGAGGACGTTCTGAACCTTCGAAAGACTGTGGGCATGGTCTTCCAGAACCCCGACAACCAGCTGGTTGCCACCATCGTGGAGGAGGACGTAGCCTTTGGACCCGAAAATTTAGGCGTACCCAATCCCGAGCTCCGCGAGCGCGTGGACAATGCTCTCGCCACGGTAGGCATGAGCGAATACGCTCATCATGAGCCTCACCGCCTGTCGGGCGGTCAGAAGCAGCGCGTGGCCATCGCGGGTATCATCGCCATGATGCCCCGCGTCATGATCTTCGACGAGTCCACCGCCATGCTGGACCCCATCGGCCGCCGCGAGGTCGTGGAGACCCTGGAAATGCTGAACCGCGAGAAGGGAATTACCGTCCTTTCCATCACCCACTATATGGACGAAGCGGCTCGCGCCGACCGCGTCATCGTTCTGGACGACGGCAAGGTTCTCTTGGACGGTACACCGACTGAAGTCTTTTCCCACGGTGACAAGCTCCGCGCCGCAGGTCTGGAGCTGCCTCAATGCACGTCTCTTTGCTATGAGCTGATGGCCGCAGGACTTGAGCTGGAGGGCCCCTTCAACACGCCCGAGCAATGTGCCGAGGCACTTGCCAAGGCTTACCGTGAAAAGGAGGGGTGCTGACGTGGCTAAAAAGAAAAAAATCACGGTAGCGGAAGAAATGACCGCTACCGCCGAAATCATCCATCCCGCCGAAAATCCCAAGCTCCGCCTGCTGAACGTTTCCTACATTTATAGCAAAGGAACCCCCTTTGAGATGAAGGCCCTGGACACCGTATCGCTGGATATCCACGCAGGCAAGCTGACGGGGATCATCGGCCATACGGGCTCGGGTAAATCCACTATGGTCCAGCTTTTCAACGGCCTTACCACCCCCACCATGGGCAAGGTGCTTCTGGACGGCACAGACATTTGGGAAAAGCCCAAGGAGATCGGCAAGATCCGTTTCCGTGTGGGTATGGTCATGCAATATCCCGAATATCAGCTCTTTGAGGAGACCGTAGCCGCCGATATCGCCTTTGGCCCCAAGAACATGGGCCTTCCCCAAGAAGAGATCGACGAGCGCGTGACCGAAGCCGCCGCCTTTGTGGGGCTTTCGCCCGACGTGATGGAGCAGTCTCCCTTTGATCTTTCGGGAGGGCAGAAGCGCCGCGTGGCCATCGCGGGCATTATGGCCATGCGTCCCGAGGTGCTGGTGCTGGACGAACCCGCCGCAGGTCTTGACCCTCAGGGCCGCCGTGCCATTTTTACGGGCATCAAGCAGTATAACCGCCAGACGGGCTGTACCGTCATCATCGTCAGCCACAGCATGGAGGATATGGCCGAATTTTGTGACGACGTAGTGGTCATGGCACATGCCAAGGTGCTGATGGCGGGAAGCCGCGACGAGATCTTCACCCATGCGGATAAGCTGGAGTCCGTGGGACTGGACATTCCTCAAATCACTCGCCTGGCCCTCATGCTGGAGAAGGAAGGTATCACTTTCCCCGAAAGCCTCTATACCGTAAATTATGCGGCTGCCGCCTTCAAGGATCTGTTTGGCCTTGAGAAGGGAGGCAGAGCATGAAAGGTTTTGCTTTTGGACAATACTATCCCGCCGACTCGGTCATGCACCGTCTCGACCCCCGCATGAAGGTCATCATCGCCCTTGTCTATATCGTGACCGCCTTCCTCTGCAAGAATTTCTTCTCCTTTATCCTGCTCCTTGCGGCAACGCTGAGTCTTATTCTTATCAGTAAGATCCCCGTGAAGATTGTTTTGCGAAGCATCCGTGCCCTCATTTTCATCATGGCCTTCACCGCCGTGCTCAATATCTTCTGGTTTGTTGAAAAGGACGCAACGCCCCTCTTCCAATGGAGATTTATCACGATCTACACAGGCGGCCTTTTCAACGCCCTGTTTATCCTCATCCGCATTACCTGTATGGTCATCGGTACGGGTATTTTCCTCACCTATACCACCTCTCCCATCGCCCTCACAGACGCCATCGAGAGCCTTCTGCGCCCCTTGGCTAAGATCAAGATTCCCGTCCATGAGTTCGCCATGATGATGACCATCGCCCTGCGCTTTATCCCCACCATCGTGGAGGAGACCGACAAGATTATGTCGGCCCAAAAGGCCCGCGGAGCTGATTTCACTACGGGAAGCCTGGCCAGCCGTGCCAAGGCCCTGATCCCCGTGATCATCCCCCTTTTTGCCTCTGCCTTCCGCCGTGCAGGAGAGTTGGCCACCGCCATGGAATGCCGTTGCTATCATGGAGGGGAGGGAAGGACTAAGCTCCGCATCCTCAAGTACCATGCCCGTGATTTTCTGATGCTTTTTGTGATTTCTCTGTTTGTGGGAGCTATCATCGTCATCAACGTCTTTGGTGCAAAATACGGCTGGGTCTATACCATGTGATCTGCGACCCCTCGGTTTTAACCGAGGGGTTCTTTGAATGCGGCGCATATTTTGTCTTTTGCTCAAAAAAAGTGCTTTTTGCTATTAAATTTACAAAAAAACTATTGCAAAAATCAAAAAGATATGGTATAATACAACCACTTATGGAGTTTCCGAAAGGAGATCCCGTAAAATATTACGAAAGGGTTAAGAAAAAGATGAAAAAGTTTCTTATCTTAGCATCCATCCTTCTGGTGCTCACCCTGGCGTTCGTTGCATGTACTGAAACGGAGCCCGGTACTGAGACCTCCGGCGAGACCGTTGCTGCAACTGATCCTGCAACCGACGCTCCCACCGACGCACCCACCGACGCTCCCACTGAGGAGCCCACCGATGCTCCTACTGAGGAGCCCACCGCCGCTCCCACCGAGGAGCCCACTCAGGAGCCCACCGAGGAGCCTACCGAGGAGCCCACTGAGGAGCCCACCGAAGAGCCTCTGCCTTACGTAGAGCCCTCCGCTGCCGGCGTAAACGGCCCTGGTCCCTGTGTTGACGCTCTGGGTGTGAACAACTCTCCCGTCGACAAGACTGCCGAGGCCCTCACCATCAAGACCGGTGAAGTTTTCTCCTCCGTTAGTCTCCACGGTTGGGTTGGCTTCGCGCAGAACATCAAGGCATTTGGTTACTTCGTCAATGACGGCGAGTTCGTTTATGACGAGGCATTTGCCACCGTTCTTGCTGAAGGCGATCCCGTTCTGGATCCCGCTAACGGCGGTGCTAACGCTCAGCGCTTCAACATCTACGTTCCCGCTTCTGCTCTGTCTGTTGGCGAGAACAAGGTTGGCTTCGTAGCTCAGTTGGCTGATGATACCGTTGTTATCCTCCGCTCTGTTCTGACTGTAAACTACGAGAAGACCGAGTGGGTGGGTTCCGGCATCGTTACCCACCAGTCCTTCGACCAGCTCTACTTCGGTACCGGCACCGCTGACGAGGCTACCGGTAGCGGTCTTGACATTTTCACTCCCGGTCAGTCTGCAAGCTGGGATTTCATCGTTAACTGTGACTTCAGCGCTACCGAACTCACCTACTGGGGCTGGATCGGTGCAACCGGCGAGGCTATCGGCCAGTTCGGTTACCAGGTCAACGGTGGCGAGGCCATCTACAACGACGAGTGGACTTGGGCTACCGAGCAGCCTGTCATTGACGCTGCTGCAGGAACCGGTGCTACCGTTGCTTCCAGAATGAAGATCACCATCTCCCTGGCCGGCATTGGCGGCGAGGGCAACGTGATCACCGTTCTCTACAAGAACGATCAGGGTGAAGCCGTTGTTCTGGGCGAGTTCGTTGTGAACCGCAAGATCGCTGACTACACCGTTCCTCAGGATCAGTGGGTGATCTCTGGTCACCGTCCCGGTATCCAGGATTCCACCGATGGCATGGTTGCCGCAGGTGGCGTTGAGTCCGGTGCTCTGCTGCACCAGGGTTCCATCTACCTGGGTGAGATCGACCTGTCCAAGTACTCCAAGGTCGTCATCTACTGGGGTTGCGATAACTCTGAAGTTACCGTTAATCACTACAACGCAAGTGCCAACAACCGCATCATGCTCCTGAACTCCGAGATGGTCAACGTGACCACTCCCGCTGACGGCACCATCATCGCAGGTACTACCTACGAGCTCAAGGGTTGGGCTGTGACCGCCATTGAGATCGACCTGACCGGTATCGACTACAACGGTCCCGTTTACGTCGCTATCGACACGCTACCCGGTACCTTCGCTCTGTTCTCTGAGATCACCTTTGTTGGCCTCTCTGAGGACCCCAACTACGAGCCCGAAGTCCAGACCGTCGTGATCGATCCCCGCACCCTGCCCGCAGGCAGCATCACCGGTCACCAGCCCAACATCGTTGACTCTTCCTATGCTGATCACTTCCCCATGATCAACGCTGCAGGCCTGACCACCGGTGCTATGCTTCACCAGGGTTCCATCTACATCGGTGAGTATGACCTGACGAAGATCGCCAAGGTTGTCATTTACTACGCAACCGACTGGGGCGATGGCACTCAGGCTGCTCTTGCCGCTGCTAAGGAGCAGGGCTTTGGTTGTCTCGGTCTCAGTGCCGCCGATTGCAACAACGTTGTCAATCCCGACCGCTCGATCTTCATTGGCGAGCAGTACACTCCCGATGGCGGCTGGACTATCACCGCTCACGAGCTGCCCAACGTAGCTGCTTCTATGTACAGTGGCCCTGTCTACGTTTCTGCAGACTTCGTTCCCGGTCAGTTCATCATCATTGATCGCATCGAGATCATCTTCGCATAATTGCATCGCAATTTTCCCCCACCCGCAAGGGTGGGGGTTTTTTCACAAAATGGACTTCGATCCCTTGTGGATAGTGCTGAAAAAAATTCTATCCCTTGCCAAAAACAAAATTCTGTGATATAATGTTTTATTATAAGACCTTGGCCCAAAAGGTCTCATAAAATTTTTAGAAAGGGTTAAAGCAAAGATGAAAAAGTTTCTTGTTTTAGCATCTATCCTTTTGGTCCTCACCCTGGCGTTCGTTGCTTGTACGGAGACGGACCCCGGTACTGAGACCCCCGGCGAGACCGTTGCTGCAACTGATCCTGCAACCGCCGCTCCCACCGATGCACCTACCGACGCACCCACCGACGCTCCCACGGAGGAGCCCACCGACGCTCCCACGGAGGAGCCTACCGACGTTCCCACAGAGGAGCCCACCGACGCTCCCGTAACCGAGGAGCCCACGGAAGCTCCCACCGAGCCTCCGGTAGATCCCGATGCTCCCGTGAGCATTTTTGATGCCGAGGATATCTCCACCATCGCCGGCGGTGACCCCAACAACATGACCCCGGATTGCGCGACCCTTGTGGACAATTATCTGCACGTTGTGCCCATCGGTCCTGATCCCTACTGGTATCCCTTCTTCAGCGTAGACGGCGCACGTTACGTGGCTGTTCGCTACCGCACCGATGCTACGGGTGCCGATATGCAGTTCTATATCGCATCCACCGGTACCGGCCCCAACGATGACTCCAGTATGCTCCGTCAGCCTGTTACCGCCAACGGCGAATGGAATCTGGCTGTTTTTGATACCCAGTCCCTCATCGATGCCAATATCTATGATGGTAGCTTCGTTTCTTACTTCCGCTTTGACCCCCTCGAGGCAGGTTATATGCTGAACGAGGATGGTGAGCCCTATTACCTTGAAGGTACACAGACCTACGCCCGTTACAGCCTCCCCGAAGGCTGCTACATCGATGTAGAATACATCGCCTTCTTCAACTCCCCCGAAGCTGCGATGAAGTATGACTTCGAGATGCACAAGGCTCCCATGTGGAATGCTGACAATGCCGTCATCGCTCACCAGGCCTTCGACCAGTTCTACTACGGCAACGGCGGCCACGATGAAGCTGCTTTGGACGAAAACCTCACGCTGTACCATGCTGCAAACCGTCCCGACTGGGATTTCGTAGCAGATATGGTGGGTAAGGATCACGAGTACCTGACCTACTGGGGGTGGGTCGCTACCAAGTCTGAGACCATCGGTCAGTTTGGTTATCAGTTTAACGGCGGCACCCCCGTTTATGACGCTGCTTGGACTCATGCAACCGAACAGCCCGTTATCGACGCTGCTAAGCAGCTGGGCGGTGTTAACGGT
>JAFTIL010000056.1 GCA_017456905.1 Clostridia bacterium | reverse complement strand
GCTGACAGCCTACACGCGATAGCCGCTGAAAGCGGCGTGCGTCACGATGGGAGTTGGGTTCTGAGGGAGAACCGTAGGTTCTATCCCTCAGCGGCGCTTCTTTTGTAACTTTTCTTCCGCTGTAGGAAGAAAAGTTAGTAAAATAAACAACAATTTATAGAGCTCACTTAAATATCCGCATCCTTGGCGTATTCCTGGCCGTGCAATGCGATGAACGCCTTTCTCGCGGGGAGGTCGTCACCGAGCAGGGTGTCGAACATGACGGCGGTGGCAGCGGCATCGGTGGGGGTCACACGGATGAGGTGACGAGTGGCGGGATCCATGGTGGTGTAGGACATCATCTTGGGGGAGTTCTCGCCCAGACCCTTGGAGCGCTTGATGGTGTATCGGCTGTTGCCCAATTGCTTGAGGATATCAGCCTTCTCAAACTCATCGTAGGCGTACAGGGTATCGTTCTTGGTTTTGATCTCAAACAGAGGGGTCTCCGCGATGAACACCTTGCCCTCCTGGAGCAGGGTGGGCAGGAGACGATAGAACAGGGTGAGAAGCAGGGTACGGATCTGGAATCCGTCCTCGTCCGCATCGGTGCAGAGGATGATCTTGGACCAACGGAGCTGGTTCAGATCAAAGGTGGCCAGATCCTTCTTTTCCTTGGAGGCTTTGCCCTCAATCTCTACGCCGCAACCAATGACGCGGAGCAGATCGGTAATAATTTCGCTCTTGAAGATGCGCTCATAGTCAGCTTTGAGACAGTTCAAGGTCTTGCCTCGCACGGGAATGACAGCCTGGAATTCGGCGTTTCTCGCCAGCTTGACGGAGGTGAGAGCCGAGTCACCCTCCACGATATAGAGCTCGCGCAATGCGGGATCCTTGGAGCGACAGCTTACGAACTTCTCCACGCGGTTGGAGATATCCACGTTGCCGATGAGCTTTTTCTTGATGATGTTGGAACGGGTGGTTTCGGCGGTCTCGCGTGCCTTCTTGTTCAAAAGGATCTGCCCGATGAAAGCCTCGGTCTCCACGGGATGCTCGATGAAGTAGACCTCAAGCTGGTTCTTGAGGAACTCATACATGGCGCTTTGGATAAAGGAGTTGTTGATGGATTTCTTGGTTTGGTTCTCGTAGGAGGTCTGGGTGGAGATGGAGTTGACCACCATGACGAGACAGTCGGCGATATCCTGGAAGGATACCTTGGAGTCGTTCTTACCGTATTTGCCGTTGTTTTTCAGATATCTGTCCACAGCGTACACGAAGGCCATTTGCACAGCCTTGGCGGGAGAGCCGCCGTATTCCAGATAGCTGGCACAGTGATAGTATTCTTGGGTGTGTACCTTGGCGGAGGCACAGAAAACGAAATCTGCTTTCAGCCGGTAATCGTCCTTGTCGGCACGGTCACGGCCCTGCGCTTCCAAATGCCAGGACACAGGCTGGACCAAAGTGGACTCTCCCACGATCTCTCTGACGTAGTCTGTGATACCCTCTGTATAAACGAAGGAATCCGTTTCAAAGGTGCCGTCAGCCTTCTCGTAAGCCAGATCAAAACGGATGCCCGCAGTGACCACGGCCTGACGGTGCAGGGTGTCCTTAAAGAATTCATAGGGAATATCAATATCGGTAAAGACCTCCAGGTCGGGCTTCCAATGGATGACAGTACCCGTGCGTGCTGTCTTTTTGTCCAGAGGCGTTTCGATCAGCTCGCTGACAGCCTCGCCCTTTTCAAAACGAATGCTGCGGGCAGTCTTGCCGTCGTAGGAGGTGACGGTCATGTATTCAGAGCTGTACTGGGTGGCACAAGCGCCCAGACCGTTGAGACCCAAAGAGAACTCGTAGGCCGAGCCGCCGCTGTTGTTGTTGTATTTACCGCCTGCGTAAAGCTCGCAGTAAATGAGATCCCAGTTCCAGCGTTGCTCTCGCTCGTTCCATCCCAGGGGCACGCCGCGTCCGTGGTCGTCCACTTCCATGGATCTATCTTTATATCTTGTCACCTTGATGACCGAGCCATGTCCCTCTCTGGCCTCGTCCACCGAGTTGGAGAGGATCTCAAAGAAGGAGTGCTCGCAGCCATCCAGACCGTCGGAGCCGAAAATAACGGCAGGGCGCTTACGCACACGGTCCGCACCCTTGAGGGAGGTGATGCTGTTATCGTCATAGCCGGCGGGCTGCTGTACTTTCTTTTTGGTGGTTGCTGTTGCCATATATACTCCTTTTATCGCGGGAATGTATTATAAAAATATTTATTCCATATTATTATAACATATAATTTAAAATAATGCAAGAGGCAAGGGACAAAAACTTTTTCACAAGTCTTTGGGGGCTGCCTTCGGGTTGACAAAATCCGTTGGGCGTGATATAATGAGAAAAAAGGAGGTGACTGCTATGGAGGATACCATGGATCGTATGATAAACGGATGGACAGGAGGCGCGTTTCTCTCTGAAAATCCCGAGGCCTACGGTATGGTTTCCGATGCTCATCCCGTGGCTGTGGGAGATCTGCTATTGGCCGTTAACGGCTATACCCCCGAGGACGGTATGCACCCGCCCGCGTTTACCGTCAACGCAAAGGGCGTGGCAGGGCTTTACGAGGGCTTGTATCACTCTCTGATTGCCACGAGTGACGTCAACGACAGTCTGCTTCGTTTGACCTTCGGCGAGTCCGAGGGCAGGCAAACTCACCCTTTGGCCCGTTACAGCGCCGCCCTTACAGAGGTGCTGGCTTATGAGATCCTGACCGCCGAAATCGACGAGGCAGGGAATCCCCTGACCCCTCGGGGACGAGCCGACGAGCTTTCAAGTCGATTGCCCGAGGCTATTGACGGTCTGCGCGACGTGATCCGTGCCGAGATCGGTCCCCGCCCGGGAAGCGAGCGCTTTTTCGCCGTGTCGCTGGGTGCTTGCCGTGTCACGGAGGCTGAGTCGGGTGTTTATCATTTGGATATCTATACAGCAGGAGATTTCTCCCTGTATCTTTTGGATGAGTCGGGAATGTGTCCTCTGTGGACCCGCTCCTCCGAATATCTCAGAGCTGACGAGAACAGCCGTGTGGATTGGTGTCGACTGACTTTGAACCATCCCGATCCTTTTGCTCTGTTGCTGTTGTCCAGAAGCGGCTGTGAGCCCTCACCCTCGGATAAGCGGGGGATGGTCGAAAGCCCCGGGCTTTTGTGGCGCCATCGTATCCGCATGGAGGAGCAATATATGCGCCTTCTGTCCTCTGGGGCAGAGCTTTCGGATATTGCCGAAAAGGCCGCGCATCAGTTGGTAGGCCGTTGTCCCGGATGGGATAGCGTCTCGGGTGCTTTTATGATCTGCGGCGGCCGTTTTGATGCGGTGAAGGCGCGATGCGCGGGACGCTTGTCCGCGATGGAGGATCTGATCGCGTTGTTCCCCGAGGGTTACGATCCCGACAAGGCCGAGGATCCTATCCCCGAAGCGGTGGTGGAGCGTGAATTTGTCACCGAGGCTTTTAAAACCAGGCCAATACTCCTGGAAAAGACCAAGGAGGTCCTGGCGCTGCACGTGTCCGATCTTCTGAGATTGGGCAGAGACGATGCTTCTCTCACTGCTGATGAGAAGCAGGACTGCTTGACTTATGGGCAGGTTTCTGCTGTTTTCGAGATTTATGATGCAGAAAACAGCGAGGACCGCGGCCGCATTGCCGCCAACTGTGGGTTTATCCGCGAGTTGCTTTCGGAGCATTGGCTGACCCTTCGCCCCTTGCTGTGCCCCAAGGGTTCTGATGACCAAGCCTCGCTTTATGAGACTTGCGTGCGTCTGCAAAAGCAGGTGACGCGCCTGACGGCCTACCGAAGAAAGCGTTTGGAAGCCGTGAAGCATGAGCTGAAGCGGATGCTGGACGTTTGTGATTTCCAGGGGGAGGATTGGATCAGAGGCCGCGGCGGCGATGATAGCATCGCCCGTTGGCTGGTGGATATTTCCGTCGGACTTCCTCGTCTTGCAGAGGAAGCGGGAGAGGATTGGCAATATACCGCCGCCTATCTCCGCAGTCTGCAGGCTGCCTGTACCCAGGAGAGGGACAAGCTGTTTGATCTGGATACGGTACCGAACGAAGGCGCTTTTGCTGAAGCATATGAACATATCCTCGAAGGCACCTTGCCTGCGGAGCAGTGGCGTGTCTATGCCGCTCGTTTGCCCGAGCAGGGAGGGGGAATGAACGAGCTGCTGAAAATGGCCGAAACCCTGTCCCGCCGCAACGGCGTGCTGTATAGGACCGTGGAGAACCGTGCCGCTCAGCGCCGTACCGTGCAGAGCATCAGTAATGACGAGCGTTGGCAAAGAGCCTGTCTTTTAGGCGCACTCAAAGAGGATGACGCTTGGGGAGAGGAATGTCACGCCATGGTCGACAACGGCTTGAGAAACGAGTACCGTTTGGCGATGCGCCGCCGACAGGAGGAGAGCGAGCTGATCCTGCGCCAGAGGGAGGCGTTCGAGGCCTATCTCGCCATGTACGAGACCTACGAGGTGGATTGATTTTGGCCACCTCTAAAAACCCTCTCACTGACGAAGCGGCGGCACTTTCTTCGGCACTTCTTCACCCCCTCGCCTGCGAGGGAGATTTTCTTCGTGTAGCCCCACTAACGTCCGCTACACGTGCGAATTTTTGTTCGAATTGCCCAATAAATTGCTCGCCGCTCGTTCAGCGATAGAGTTTTTAGAGATGCCCTTTTGCCCGTTACATAAAGCGGTGTGCCCGAAAGCTGTGTATGAACGGCCTTTGAAGGGTGCACCGCTGAAAAAAACGAAAAATATTTTGAAAAACCTCTTGACAAACCAAAGAATGTGTGGTATAATGCCCCAGTACAGAAGCGAAACCGCCCGGTTTCCACCCTGCCGCCTGTGAGCGCGCTCGGTCAATAGGGGAGGATCATAAGGATCCGAACCAACCGAACCCACCGTAGGTGGAGGTATGTGCCGGGGCTTTGCGCTTCGGTGCAATTTTTATTTTTGGAGGTGTGTACCTATCGCAACCAACGCTAAAGAAGCTCAAACCCCCATCAACGAGGAGATCAATCTCCCCGAGGTTAGAGTTATCAGCACAGACGGTGAGCCCTTGGGCATTATGAGCTCCAAGGAGGCTCAGAAGTTGGCTTATGAGAAAGACATGGATCTGGTTCTGATCGCGCCCCAGGCAAATCCCCCTGTGTGCAAGATCATGGACTACGGCAAGTATCTGTTTGAAAAGCAGAAGCGTGAAAAGGAAGCCAAGAAGAAGCAGCAGACCATTGAGGTCAAGGAGATCCAGCTCTCCTGCCGCATCGACACCCACGACTATGAGACCAAGCTCAACCAGGCAAAGAAATTCCTGACGAGCGGCAACAAGGTTCGTGTGGTGCTGAAATTCAAGGGCCGTGAGATGAGCCACCAGGCCATCGGCCGCGAGCTTTTGGAGCGTTTCCAGGCCGACGCATCCGAGGTTGGTCAGTGCGAAAAGAAGCCCGTGCTTGACGGTCGCTTTATGAGCATGATCATCAATCCTCTCTCGAACAAGTCCAAATAACGTTCGATAGGTTCTCAAAACCATAGCAAAAAATATTTAAATAACACGAAAGAAGGAACACGAAAATGGGAAAGGTTAAGACACATCGCGCTTCTGCCAAGAGATTTTCCGTCACCGGAACCGGCAAAGTGAAGATCAACCACTGCCACCACCGCCACAACCTGGGTAAGAAGACCGCCAAGAGAAAGAGACATCTCCGCGGCTCTGCAATTCTGAGCGACGCAATGACTGCGAACATCAGAGCTATGATCCAGAAGTGATCGGCAAACGACGAAAAGGAGGAAATGAACAATGGCAAGAGTTAAGGGCGCAATGATGACCCGTAAGAGAAGAAACAAGGTCCTGAAGGCCGCTAAGGGCTACTGGGGCAGCAAGTCCAAGCATTTCAAGATGGCTAAGCAGGCCGTCATGAAGAGCGGCAACTACGCTTTCGCAGGCCGCCGCATGAAGAAGAGAGACTTCCGCCGTCTGTGGATCACCCGTATTTCTGCCGCTTGCAAGGCTAACGGCATGAACTACTCCACTTTCATGAACGGTCTGAAGAAGGCAGGTATCACCCTGAACCGTAAGATGCTCTCTGAGATCGCTATCGCTGACGCTGCAGCTTTCACCGCTCTCTGCGAGCAGGCAAAGGCAGCTCTGTAAGCTATTTTGATAAAAACCCGGACAGGTGTGCCGGGTTTTTGTCATAGAATGGGGGTGTAGGCGTGAAAGTTCAATGGCCCAAAATCGAGGTTCACTGTTTCACGCCCACTTCTCTCTGAAATGGGGCGCCCCCCATTTTGTCGCCAAGCGACACGGTCGAATTTCAAACTATATTTGTGCCGCCATAAGGCGGCGGAATGGATTTTTTATGGGCTTTTTTTACCAAGGCGAGGTCATTGTGTCCCGCCAGAATCGCCGCGTCGTGGACCTCTGTAAGCTGGAGGACCGCAAAGCAAGACAGGCACAGAAACGCTTTCGCTTCGACGGTGTCAAGCTGTTTTGCGAGGCTGTGATGCGCGACGTTCCCCTCGTATGCATCTTTCTGCGGCAGGGAAGCCGAGAAAAGGTAGAGGCTCGTTTTGAGGAGCTGACGGGCAGGTCTCCGGAGACCGTCCAATGTCCCGCCTTTTTGCTGTCCGATGAGCTTTTTGATAAAATTTCTCAAGAAAATGCTCCCGAAGGCGTAATTTGTGTGGCAGAATATATTGACAGATTTCATAAAATGTATATAATAAAGAAGGAAGATGCGCTTGACCTGCCGGAAGGCCCCGTCTTGCTTCTGGAATCCGTCCGCGATCCTCTCAACGTGGGAGCGATCATTCGTTCCGCCGCCGCCTTGGGTATCCGTCATCTTGTCCTCAGCGAGGACTGCGCCGATCTTTACCATCCCAAGACCCTCCGCGCCGCCATGGGCCCCCTGTTTTCTATGCCCATTACCCGTGTAGACGATCTCACCGCCGCCGTAAAGTGCATCACCGCAAGCGGCCGCCGTGTGTTTGCCGCGGCGCTTGACGCCAATGCCGCAAAGCTTGGAGAGTTGCCCTTTGTGCAGGGAGATTGCGTGGTCATAGGCAACGAAGGACACGGACTGTCGGAGGGGCTGATCGAAGCCTGCACACGCAGTATCTATATCTCCATGCAGGCAGGTACCGAATCCCTCAATGCGGGGGTCGCCGCCGCTCTCCTAATGTGGGAGCTGTGTAGGTAGGGCGATGATTGGGGCGTTGCCCCAAACCCCCACTTGAAACCTTTTGAATAAGGTTTCAAGACTTCCAAAACCTTTTAACAAATTATTTCTAAAGTTTTTGAGGGATTCCTAAGGGAATTTTTTAAAAAGTTCCCTTGGTGTACCCTGAAACCCACGAAAGGAGTCCTGGCATGAAGGATCATTTGTTTGAAATCTGGTTTTCGCTTCGCGTGGGCGTGGCCGAGCCCGGTTTTATCCCGCT
Source organism: Clostridia bacterium (assembly GCA_017456905.1). Classification (GTDB taxonomy): domain Bacteria; phylum Bacillota; class Clostridia; order Oscillospirales; family CAG-272; genus CAMEON01. The sequence goes on along the minus strand of JAFTIL010000056.1, from coordinate 1,485 downwards.
TTTGGAGCAATACAGTCCTTACGAGCTATTCTCCATGGGTGAAGACGCCGTAGCCGAGCTTCCCTGCGACGAGAGATTGAAGCAAGCGCTTTGCGACAAAAATCTGGAAGAGAGCCACCGTATCCAGCGTTATTGCCGGACAAATGATGTGGGCATTTTGTTTTGGCAGGATCAGGAATACCCTTCGGTTCTCCGTATGCTGAAGGATCCGCCCCTGCTCCTTTACTATAAAGGCAGACTGCCGAATTTCAACCGTGATCTGTGTATCTCGGTGGTGGGTACGCGCACCATGAGCGAATACGGCAAGCGAATGGCGTATAAAATAGGCTATGAGCTGTCCGCCGTGGGAACGGTGGTGGTCTCGGGTCTTGCGCTGGGCGTAGACGCGGTGGCCGCCGCAGGTGCCATCGCCGCAGGCGGCTGCACCGTGGCCGTTCTGGGCTGCGGAATCGACGTGGTCTACCCCGCCGCTCATAAGCCGCTGATGGATGAGATCATCCGCCGCGGCGCGGTGATGACTGAGTATCCGCCGGCTACCCGCCCTCTGGGCTTCCATTTCCCTCAACGAAACCGTATCATCAGCGGCCTTTCTCAAGGCACTGTGGTGGTGGAGGCAGGGAAGGGCTCGGGTGCGCTTATTACTGCCAAAACAGCCATTGCCCAAGGCAGGGATATCTTTGCTGTTCCCGGAAACGTGGGGGATGAAAACACCTCCGGCACCAACCAGCTGATCTCGGAAGGCGCGGGTGTGGTACTGAAGCCTGCGGACATTCTGGAAAACTACAGCTTTCTCTATCGCGATACCCTGCAAATGTCCCGCCTGGCCGCCGCTGAAATGAAGTCCGAATTGGACGACGCGGTCCTGGAACGCCTGTCGGTCTACGTCAAGCGATCCGACACGGCTCGGAAAACGGATACGCCTCCCTCATCCAAGACACCTGCGCATCCCGAACCCAAGGCCAAGCAGGGAAGAACCGCTTCACCGAAAAAAGAACGTCCTCACCCCTCGTCCGAGGCGGTCGAGACCCGTGGCAAGATCCCGCCCACAGAGACGACGAACGCGCGTCCCGTGCCGCCCTCCGTCCCCAGAGCAGGGGATCTTTCGGAGGAGGTGTTGGCCTCCCTCTCGGAGATCCAGCGAGGGATCTTTAACGCCCTGCCCTTGGATCACGCCGTGGCCGTGGACTATCTCATGAAGGAGGGCTTCTCCATGTCTGAGATCATGTCCTCCATGACCATGCTGGAGATCAAGGGCCTCGTGGTCGCTCTCCCCGGCGGTCTGTTTTCAAGGAAATAACGCCCGCCCCGTCAATTGATGAAATCGTACATTCGACGCAAGTCATCAGGGAACCTCTAAAAACTCTATTGGCGAGAAAGCCGCGAGGGAGTTTTTCGTCAAATGATACAATTTTTCGCACGCGTAGTGGAGCTACGCGAAGGGAAAATCGCTTTCGCAAGCGAAAGCGTGAAATGTGACGGAAAAAT
>JAFTIL010000055.1 GCA_017456905.1 Clostridia bacterium | reverse complement strand
GACGAAGTCGGGTGGGGGAGCCCGCGATAAAACAGGCTAAATCGTTGTCGGATAAAGAGATTTAACTTTTTGTTTGCGCTTTCTCCCTCAGCCGCCCGTCGCATTCGCTGGGCGGCAGCTCCCTCCCGGAGGGAGCCTTACAAGAGATATCCGTGCCCCGCTAAACAACAATTTATCGTTATATAACCCATCGCGTGATGAAGCACGCACGGGTTGCACCGCCCCGATATTGGAAGCCGCACTGCGGCCAACAATTTATCGTTTTTTCTCTGCGGTTACCAAAGAAGTATCACCAGCCCGAGGGCGGTGCAAAGGCTCAGCACACTACTGATCCTCGTGCGCGCGGGGGCTGTTTCCGACAGCTTTTGCCGTTCAGCACCCAAGGCTTGGATATAATCCTCACACCGCATCACCTGCTCGGTGCGAAAAGTCTGTCCCAATTCTGAAATGAAATTGCAAAGCAGCCGCTCGGTCTCCGGCTCCATATACAGCCGCGCCGAGCGAACCATGTCGGGCAAGGTTAGAGCAATACTGCTATCAACTTCCCTATTGTGCCGTCTCTCGCCGAGGCAGGCAGAGAGCAACGAGGGATCGGCTGCTGAAATGATATCTTCTACAGGCATAGCGTAACAATTGATCTGCCCTTTGATATAGCGCAATAGCGCGATATAGCCGTCCAGCACATCCAAGCGGCGGCGCTCCATACGTCCCATAGCCAAAGAGGCATAACCGCCTACCAAAAGAATGAGCCCCGCGCCCAACCATTTAAATAACATTTTCCAAGGCCTCCCTTCGCGTGATCTCATATGTAAATCCGCCTTTTCCGTCACGGCAGAGCTTCACGTAAGCACCAAAGATCCCCGCTCTGTGGAGCATACGGATGCCCGTTCGATGCAAAAGCTCTGTCACGGACACCCCATGGGCTGTGGCAACGAGGGGGACACCGCCGTGATAGGCAGAAATAAGGGATACAGCCTCTCGGCTGTCACCGATCTCGTCACAGATAATGACCTGAGCGTTGAGACAACGGGTGGCAATACTGACGCCCAAAGCACGGGGATAGCCTGTCAACACGTCAAGGCATAAGATATCCCCACCCAGGGGGAACGTCAACTCACCACGAGTATCTACCACCACGGTTCGGAGCGGATTCCGCCCTCCCGCCAGGGATGCTGCCACGCCGCGCAAAAGGGTGGTCTTTCCCTCCCCCGGCGGGGCATACAGCAAAATTCCCCGCGGCTCTCCCGTCTCAGCCCTCATGCGCCGCAAAAGAGCGGCGATCTCTCCTCCCACAGATTCGTGGTGATGAGGGATGCGGATGCACAAAGCCGCGATCTCACGGACGCCTACCACACGTCCTTCTTCACAGGCTGCCTCCCCCGCCACACCCACACGAATACCGCCTTCCAGCGTAACGAAACCTTCATTGATATTCTGGCTATAGGCATAGAGAGAGCCTCCGCACATACGGGTCAGAATGGCAAACAATTCGGTCGGTGTCGCGGTCATATCAAGCATGAGATTTAATCCGCCCACCGTGACCGAAGCGCGGCGGTGAGCGCGGAGGCGAATCTCCTCCAAAAGTCCCCTGCCCTCCATCCTTTGATAAGCCGCCAGAACGGCCTCGATCATATGAGGCGCTAAGGTCTCCATAAGGATGGACGGGATAGGTTGGACGACAACAGGCGGGGAGGGCTCCTCCGGTTGGGCGACAGAAGGTAAGGTTTCCCCCCGACGGGACATCACAAAGCTGCTTTTGTACCTTGGCTCCATACCCACACCCCCATTTCGTGATACCACTATATGAGGGATACGGCAGATTTAGAACGCCGCCCGACAGAGGTGCTACCCAAGCCCTTGACAAACTGCGAAAAAGTGGTATAATGATGACAATGAATGCTTGAAAGGAGATCACCATGGGCGATTTTATCAGCAATAATCCCAACGGCAAGTCCGATCTTCATACCTTTGCGCCGCCTGCCGCTCCCGAGCAGGCTGTGTCTACGCCGCCCCCCGAAGCGACCGAGACCTCCGAAGCCTCTCACGCCGCACCGTCTCTGAATCCTTACGAGCCGCAGGACGCAACACCCGTCGAGGATAACGGCAAAAAGGAACAGGCGCCTCCCAACCCCTATCAAACCCAAGGTGCTCAAATACCTTCCAAGTCATATCAGAATCCCTACGCTCAGCCCACGGGTCAAACGCCTCCCAATTCTTATCAAGCACAGAACAGCCAATGCACTAACGGTACTTATCAAAATCCTTACGTGCAACCGGCAGCACCAATACCCTACAATCCGTATCAGGCACAGAGCGCGGCCCCTGTGGGAAATTCCTATCACGGGCAGTCTCAAGAACAGAAAAATACATACGGCAACGGGTGTCCGCCTCCTTATCGGGGAGCAGCGCAAACGCCGCCTTACGGTACGTACACGCCTTATGACGATCCCTACGGATATGCCATCTACGGCGCACCGCCGCCCGAGAAGAGCCCCAAGGAAAAATTCAATCTCGCATCTTTGATACTGGGTATCGCCTCTTGGGCAGGACTTGTTTTGTGCTGTGGCTGTATTTCCCCCTTCACGGCCATCGCTTCCATTATTCTGGCCTTTATGGGCAAGGAAAACGGCAAATTCAGCGGCAAGGCTGTGGCAGGTATCATTACGTCGGTGATCTTCCTCGTGATCTTCCTCTTTTTCATTTTTATCCTGGCATTGGGTATGTCAGGAGCCTTGGATGAGCCCGCAGAAGACGTGGAAATGATGGCCGCTATGCTTTCACGCATACGATTCTCATAAAAGAAAAGACATACAGACCGTTTGATCTGTATGTCTTTTTTATATAACTATGGTCAGCCCAGCTTAGCGCGAGCGGCGCGGGTACCTTCCAGCTTTTCCTTGGCGGCGGCCAGCTTGGCCTTTTCACCGTCAACGACGGCGGCGGGAGCTTTGCTGACGAAGCTCTCGTTGGACAGCTTCTTCTCAAAGCGCAGAACTTCCTGTTCCAGCTTGGCGATCTCACCGTCAAGGCGGGCCTTTTCCTTCTCAAAGTCCACGAGGTCTGCGAGAGGCAGGTAGGCGGTGGCGGCAGGGGTGATGACCTGCACGGCGCTGTCGGCAGACACGATGGACTCGTCAAAGCTCTCGGCCACAGACACGTCGGCGGCAGAGGCAAGACGGGCAAAGAAGGCGTGGGTGGCAGGACCGAAGGTGTCCACGTACTTGGTCTGGATGAACAGAGCGGCCTTACGGGAGGGGGCGATGTTCATTTCGCTTCTGCGGTTACGGATGGCCTTGATGAGCTCGATGATGCGCTCCATCTCGGCGGCCTCCTCGGTGAACACGTGAGCGTCATTGACGGAGGGATAAGCCGAGATCATGATGCTCTCCTTATCCCCTGCCATGGTGGGCAGAGAGCCAAAGATCTCCTCGGTGATAAAGGGCATATAGGGATGCAGGAGCTTCAAGATACCGTTAAGAACATAGGAAATGACATTCTGACAGACGAGGTTCTGCTCGGTATCCTTTTCATTGAGTCTTGCCTTAGCCAGCTCGATATACCAGTCGCAGAACACATCCCAAGTAAAGTCGTAGAGTGCGCCCAGAGCTACACCCACCTCGAACTTATCGAGATTTGCGCGGACGTTTTCAACCAACAGATTGAACTTGTGCAGGAGCCACTTGTCCTCGGGAGCCAGCTTGGAGATCTCGGGGAGGATGATCTCGTCGATGGTGAGGTTCATACGCACAAAACGAGAGGCATTCCACAGCTTATTGGCAAAGTTACGGGCGGCTTCCATCTTCTCATCCGAGAAGCGCATATCATTTCCGGGCGAATTACCCGTAGCAAGGGCAAAGCGAAGGGCATCTGCACCGTAGGTAGCGATGACCTCCAGGGGATCGATACCGTTGCCGAGAGACTTGGACATCTTGCGGCCCTGGGCATCACGCACCAAGCCGTGAATAAACACGGTGGAGAAGGGCTTCTCACCCATGTGCTCCAGACCCGAGAAGATCATACGGGAGACCCAGAAGGTGATGATATCGTAGCCCGTAACCAGCACAGAAGTGGGATAATACTTCTTCAGATCCTCTGTCACCTCAGGCCAACCCAAGGTGGAGAAGGGCCAGAGAGCGGAAGAGAACCAGGTGTCCAGCACGTCTTCATCCTGACGGACGGGTGCGCCGCACTTAGGGCAGGTGGTGATATCCGTCTTGGAAACGGTCATCTCGCCGCAATCATCGCAGTAGAAGGCGGGAATGCGGTGACCCCACCAAAGCTGACGGGAGATACACCAGTCGAGGATGTTGTTCATCCAGTTGAAATAGTTCTTGGAGAAGCGCTCGGGAACGAAGCGAATGGAATCATTCTCCACGGCTTCGATGGCGGGAGCGGCCAGAGGCTTCATCTTGACGAACCACTGGTCGGAGGTCATGGGCTCCACGGTGGTGCCACAACGGTAGCAAACGCCGACGTTATGATCGTGGGGCTCCACCTTCAGGAGATAACCTTCAGCCTCCAGATCGGCCACCAAAGCCTTACGGCAGGCATAGCGATCCATGCCCTCGTACTTCCCTGCATAGGCGTTCATGGTGGCATCGTCGTTCATGACCTTGATCTGCTCCAGGTTATGACGCTGGCCTACCATGAAGTCGTTGGGGTCGTGGGCGGGGGTGATCTTCACACAGCCCGTACCAAAGCCGATCTCTACGTAGTCATCGGCAATGACAGGGATCTCACGGCCCACGCAGGGGAGAATGAGGGTCTTGCCGATGAGGTGATTCATGTTCTCGTCCTCGGGGTTGACAGCCACGGCGGTATCGCCGAACATGGTCTCGGGACGGGTAGTGGCCACGACAACGTAGCCGTCCTCACCCTTGATGGGGTACTTGATGTGCCAGAAATTGCCGGGCTGATCCTTGTACTCGACCTCGGCATCCGACAGGGCGGTCAGGCAACGGGGGCACCAGTTGATGATACGGTAGCCACGATAAATGAGGCCCTTATCATAAAGGTTAACGAAAACCTCACGGACGGCGTGAGAGCAACCCTCGTCCATGGTAAATCTCTGACGGGTCCAGTCGCAGGAGGCACCCAGCTTCTTAAGCTGACTTGTGATGCGGGCCTCGTAGGAGTCCTTCCAAGCCCAAACGCGCTCCAGGAACTTTTCACGACCGAGATCGTAGCGGGAGAGGCTCTCGTCCACGCGCAGTCTTTCTTCTACCTTGATCTGGGTGGCGATGCCTGCGTGGTCGGTTCCGGGCACCCACAGGGTATTATAGCCCTGCATACGCTTAGCGCGTACCAGGATGTCCTGCAGAGTCTCGTCCAATGCGTGACCCATGTGGAGTTGACCTGTCACGTTAGGCGGAGGGATCACCACAGAGAAAGAAGGCGCTGTGGAATCGGGATCGGGCGTGAAATAGCCCTTTTCTACCCAATTCTGATAAATTCTGTCCTCAAATTCGGACGGGGCATAGGTTTTGGGGAGTTCGGTATTGGGATTCATAAGATATCCTTCCTTTCTAGGGGGAGCGCAAGGGGGACTTTTGAAAAAGTTCCCCTTGACCCCTCAAAACTTTCAACAAAAAATAGTCATGATCAAAGTGATCCGGGGCATCAAAACTCTAGTGGGGGAAAGCGTATATTTCGCACAGGAGAAATTGTCGTAGGCGAGGCGCAAGGGCGCAAAGAAGGCGACGGTGTAGTGACCTACTCCGAGCCGACTGCGCCGCCCGACAACGAAGCATACGGCAATTTATCCACACGAAAAAAAACGCCCCCTCGTATCAGGACGAGAAGACGCGGTACCACCTGATTTCGCACAGAGAGACTCCATGCGCACTCTATAGAATATAACGGTTCTCACCGGTGAGCACTACCCTGCTCTTTGGCAGCTCGCACTCACAGCTCACAGGCGACCTTCATCCATTTGCCACGGGGGACTTGCACCATCCGTCCCTTCTCTTACGCGGCGCGGGGATTACTCCTCCCGATCACAGCTTTTTTATTGTTAGGGGTTGATACATTCCGACCCATAGGTTCTCACAGTTAAACCGTGGGTCGGAATGTATTCATACCAAGGTTGCGGGTCGTTACGAGAGATTACTCTGCAGCGTAAACGCTGACCTGCTTCTTGCCCTTGGGTGCATGCTCGAACTTAACGCGGCCGTCGATGAGGGCAAACAGAGTGTCATCCTTACCGATACCAACATTGTTACCGGGATGGATGGCGGTGCCTCTCTGACGAACGATAATGTTGCCGGCAAGAACTGCCTGACCGTCAGCTCTCTTTACGCCAAGGCGCTTGGATTCGCTGTCACGGCCGTTCTTCGTAGAACCGACACCCTTCTTGTGAGCAAAAAATTGCAAACTGAGCTTCAACATCATTCTACCTCCATAAATCTTGTGTCAACTTACTGATGTAAGTCGGGTGCTGTGCACCTCGGATTGGTAAGCGAACAGACGGTTTTCTCTCTCAATCGTCCTCATAGGCTCGATTGATCACCTTGACGTCCAGATAGTCTCCGTACTCCTCCAGCATATCTGTGAGCTGCTGGTAGTAGCCGAGAAACAGACCTGAAACGGCGTACCGCTTGGTTTCGTCACCCTCATATTCGGGGAGAGCGGCACGGGAGCGGACGCGGATGGTGGTGGTATTATCCTCGATGTCATAATCGACACGGGAGGCGTAGGCCACCTCAATGGTATTGATCAGAAACATAGTCATGGCAGACAAGGCGGCGCACAAAATGTCGTCTCCCTCTTCGCCGTAGCCCGTATGTCCCTGCTCCTCAAAGCCGTAGAAAACACCGTCACTACGATAAAATACGATCTTTGTCATGTGACACCTCCATGAAAGAGGATTTGAGGGAAATTAGCCCTCGATCTTAACGATCTGCACCTTGGTGAAGGGCTGTCTGTGACCGATCTTCTTCTTCTCGTTCTTCTTGGACTTGTACTTCATAACGTAAATCTTCTTAGACTTACCGTTCTTCAGCACCTTAGCGGTAACGGAAGCACCGTCAACCACGGGAGTACCAACCTTGAAGCCTGCGTCGGTTGCGAGAGCGGCTACGGGGAACGTAACCTCAGCGCCTTCTTCAACCTCCAGCTTCTCAACGAAGATGATGTCCTGCTCGGAGACCTTGTACTGCTTTCCGCCTGTAGTGATTACAGCAAACATGAAAAGCACCTCTTTTCTTTAAGACTCGCTAATGGGGCGGCGGTGGCTTCTTCCCTCCCTGTTCTCCTTGTCCCATAAGGGATTTTGAAGCGCAAGAGACGTTCAAAAACGGCCGCACTTAAAAAGGCCCGTTTTAAGCGGCAAATCATTATACCATGTATTTTTATGTTTGTCAATAGGTTTTCGGGATTTTTTATAAAAATTTCCCGTTTTTTTTGTTAGAAATACCGAGAGCCCCGACATTGCAGCAAAGCAGCATCGGGGCTTGTCTATCAGTTAGTGGTTGCGCTCTCCACCAATCTCTCTGCGCCGTATCTTTCGCGGAGCTTGGGCTTTTCAATTTTGCCCGTGGGATTGCGAGGAACATCGGCAAAGATGACCTTGCGGGGACGCTTGTAGCGGGGCAGATCCTGACAGAAGGCCATGATCTCTTCCTCGGTGCAGGTCATACCCTCCTTGATCTGGATGATGGCGGCGGCGATCTCACCCAGTCTGTCATGAGGCAGACCAATGACAGCCACGTCGCTGATCTTTTCGAAGGCACGGAGGAAGTCCTCGATCTGGACGGGATACAGGTTTTCACCGCCTGTGATGATGACGTCCTTCTTACGGTCGACGAGGTAGATAAATCCTTCCTCGTCCATGCGGGCCATATCTCCCGTCAGGAGCCAACCGTCATCAGTGAGGATCTCGGCTGTGGCTTCGGGGTTTTTATAGTAGCATTTCATGACGCCATTGCCCTTGACAGCCAGTTCACCCACGTCACCCTGTGCGACGGGGTTGCGATGCTCGTCCAGAATTTTGCATTCCCAACCAAAGCCGGGGACACCGATGGCGCCCACCTTATGGATATTCTCCACACCCAAGTGAACACAACCGGGGCCGATGGATTCGGAAAGGCCATAGTTAGTATCGTAGTCCTGGCCGGGGAATTTCTCCTGCCAACGCTTGACCAGCGAGGGGGGAACGGGCTGTGCGCCGATGTGCATAAGGCGGAGCTGAGACAGGCGGTACTCATCAAGGTTGATCTCTCCTCTGTCGATGGCATCCAGGATATCCTGAGCCCACGGCACCAGGAGCCAGACAATGGTAGCACGCTCCTCGGAAATGGACTGCAGGATCCATTCGGGACTGACACCGCGGAGTAGGACGGCCTTACTACAGGAGACGAGAGAGCCGAACCAGTGCATCTTTGCACCCGTGTGATACAGAGGCGGGATGCAGAGAAACACGTCTTCACGCTTCTGGCTGTGGTGCGCGTGCTCGGTGACAGCGGCGGTCATCAGGGCCTTATGGCGATGCAAAATAGCCTTGGGGAAGCCTGTGGTACCCGAGGAAAAGTAGATAGCGGCATCGTCCTCGTCACAGAGCTCCACGGGAGGACAAGTGGAAGAGCAATAGTTGATCATACGGGAGAAATTGGAAGCATAGTCGGGCGTTTCCTCCTCGTTGCCAACGTAGAAGAAATCTGTGATACAACCAAGCTCGGGGATGATGGCGTCCACACGGGAGATGAACTCGGGGCCGAATACCAGGATACGGGTATCCGAAAGATCAACGCAATATTTGATCTCGTCGGAAGCGTAACGGTAGTTCATGGGTACAACGATGGCACCTGCTTTCAGCACACCGAAGTACACGGGCAACCATTCCAGGCAGTTCATGAGCAGGATGGCCACCTTATCGCCCCGTTTAACACCGCGGGACAGGAGCAAATTGGCAAAGCGATTGGCGCGGCGGTCAAAATCACGCCAGGTCATATCTCTGCGGTAACAGGCGTCAGCAGAGGACTCAATCAGGTTATATTCCCGCCAGGTAACGCCTTTGTCGGGCTGCTTGTCGGGGTTGATCTCCACGAGGCAGACGTCATCGGGATGCAGACGTGCATTTTTTTCCAAAAATTCTGTGATAGGCATGGTCATATCCTCTTTTCTGTGGTGTAGGCGGTAACAAAAAAGCCCCCTGTGTCCGTACTGGACGACAGAGGACGCAAAAAGCGTGGTACCACCTCGGTTTGCCATGTGCCAAATGTTCTTTGGGCAAACGGCCTTACGGGGACAAAGCTCCCCTTGCGCTACAACGGGCGCACCCGTGACAGCCTACTCGGATAAGATCCTTTGGGTGCCAAGCTGGCGGAAGGTATTCGTCTGTTCGTTTCGGGTGGCTCACACCGACCGCCACCTCTCTGAGACCCGCAAAACAGGCTACTTGGTTCCGCTCATACGCTTTTTCATGGAATACGTCGATTATAGCACAGAAAGGGAGCTTTGTCAATAGTTATGAGGAATTTTTGTTTGCGTAAACCTGAGATAAATCGTTATTTAGTTCACCTTTCAATCACCTGTCGGGAAGTCCTTCACGTTGATGGCCACGCCGTCCAATAGATCCTGATAGCAGGTATCGTCATTGACATCTGCGCGGACACCGTCGATGTGAATGAGTCGCAGGGAGGCAAAATTATAGGTAGACAACGGTCGGTCCAGCGCGTCGTTGGAATGAGCGCAGACAAGAATATCGTTGGGGACAAATTCTGTGACGATCAAGGTATGATAAAAATCATCCATGTTATTTTGAAGCTGTATAAAATCTCCCACCTCCAGCTCTCGAGCGCGGATCTCTCTTCCAAAGGGGCCGATACCCATATTTTCAGAAGCAAAGTCAGGCTGTTCGGTGACGAAATCGTAAAAATACTCAACGCCGGTCCAGGCGGGGGCGCGGTCATCGGAATTCACGTAATACCACCCGAAGTCCGGGGTAAAATCCATGGTGCAGCTTCCTGCCAAGAGACATTGAGAGGCAAAATTAGTGCAGTCCCCTCCCCTGCCCGTGAAATTGAGAAACAAGGGATTGCGGTCCAAGGCCCAGGTACGGGCGTAATCAATGGCGCGTTCGCGTATGTAAGGTTTTACGATGATCATGGGTGGCTCCTTTCAAATGATAAATTGTTGTTTGTAGGGATTACGCCAAGGGAAACTTTTTGCAAAAAGTTTCCCTTGGAACCCTTCAAAAACCTCTAACGAAGAGGTAATTGCCGAGAAATCGAACAGGGGCAAAAGAGAGAAAATCTCTTGATTCGTCGAGGGATATTCGCATCATAACGAGAACCCCGTTTACCGACCATGTGGGGCCCCTGCCCCACAAATATATCCCAACGCCCCCTCGCGGGATGTCGCACACATGGGACATACATCCCCGAGCAATGGCCGGCGGCACTGCCCGCTAAACAACAATTTATGATTCAATACATCATATGCCCTTCCTCTCCCAAACGTTAAAAAAGGATGCCTCTTTGAGACATCCTTTTTCGCTTACTGTTCATCAACCGACATAACCACCGTAAATGGCTTGATATGCCTTTATGCTGTCCGCATAGCTGTCAGCGCCTACAGTTACACAGATGTAATAGGAACCGTCAGAGCCCATGGCGCAGGTAACGAGACAATACTTGCTTTCGGGGGTATAACCCGTTTTGCCGGCAATAACGGTCAGCTTGCCTGCGGTGGCAGGATTCATATCCTCGTACTTGTTAAAATGAGTAACAAGCAGATTGTTATAGACATGATAGGAAAAAACGCTACCGGTAGCCTGGGTGCAAGGTGCATCGAAGCTGTCCTCGGTCATGATCTTGCGGCAGAGAGACATATTCATGGCGTAACCCATCAGGGTGGCCAAGTCGCGACAGGTGGAGTAGTGGTTTTCATTGTAGAGACCTGTGGGATTGGTGAAATGAGTTCCCGTCAGACCCATGCTCTGCGCCTTTTTGTTCATGAGCGCCACGAAAGCCTCTTCGGTATCAGCTACGTAACGAGCCAGCTCACAGGCGGCCACGCCATCAGACTGGAGCATCAGCATATACAAGAGGGATTCCACCGTCAGCTTTTCACCGGCGGCAAGACCCATACCCGAAGCACCTTCGGCTTTCATAGTAACAACGATATCATCGCTGATCGTGATGGTCTCCTGCAGGGCGGCCTCGCTTCTGAGATGCTCCGCCACCACAACCAGGGTCATGACCTTGGTCAAAGATGCGGGATAAACCCTTTGATCCGCGCCGCTGCTTGCGATGATCTGTCCGTCCGAAAGCTTAGCCAGCGCTCCATGGGAAGCAGAAAAGCCACTGAGGTCCAGAGTTTTGACAGAGCTTGCGTCGCTATAGAGAACATTCCCTTTTTTACCGTCAGAGAAAGGGCCTTTGTTCAATTCGGGCGTCTTGGCGGTATCCTCGGGCTGAGTGGTGACCTTTCCGGGATCTACGTTGGGCGCGGGCTGTGTCCAGCCGTCGGCCGTAGCAGCAAAAAAGATGGTAGATATCAGCAGGGTCACGACCAAAAGACTGGCCATGATATAGACAAAAAGCTCCTCTCCGCGGGTGAAGATCAGCTTGATCTCGTCCATAGCCCAACGGGAGGGCTGAGGCTCACGGGGCACGAAGACCTCGTGCTGCACGTCGTTTTCGTATGTCGCAGCATCTTCGGTATCCGCGGGAAGCGTATCGTATTCGAATTCGTTATTCATAGGTATGTATCCTTTCGCGGTTGAGGGGTAGGAATAAAGAAAAGAAGCCCGCCCCGATAAGGAACGGACTTCTCCTGTGCGCTCAGACGAGGCAGTACAGAGCCACGATTGCGATAAAGAACACGACGGAGACCAGGATGGTCCACTTTTCCAGCTTCTTCTCACGCTGATGTGCCTTGCTCTTACCAAAGAAGGTATCGGAAGCACCGCCGGAAATAGCGGCGGACTGTCTATCCTTACCGGGCTGCAGTGCAACCAAAACGGAAATGCCCAAAGCAAACGCGATCAGGACAAATCCCAGTACAATTTCAATAACGCCCATTGTTCAAAAAACCTCCAAAGGGATAATTACTTCGACTATTATATCATACTTTTTTCAAAAAAGCAATAGGGTTTTAACATTTTTCGAAAAAAAGTTTTGTCTGCACGACACAATCATTCCGTAGCGGCACACAAAGTGATGGTCACGTCGGTGTAAATCGTGTTTCTATAGTAGGTGACGACCACGTCATCGCCCACGTAATGCTCGTTGATCTCATTCATGAGCACATTCATATTGGTGGCCTCCACACCGTTGATGGCCGTAATGATGTCGCCCACCATGAGCTTACCTGCGGCATCCATGCCTTCGGTGAGAGCGCTGACGTAGATACCCGAAACGGCGGGAGAAATGACCATATCGGGATTTTCCTCGGCGTAAGATTCCGTGACCTCCGCAATCTTGTCTTCCTCAAAAACGTAATGACGGCCACCCTCCATATACACGCCGGTGATACCAATGACAGGGCGCTCGTAAGATACGTTGGAATTGACGTTATCAGCATTGCCGTCTCTGATAATAGCATTGAGGATCTCAGAGGCACCGTCGGAGGGGATGGCAAAACCGATACCCTCATAGCCGTCGGCCAATTTCATGGATACGATACCCACCACTTCACCCTTGGTATTGACTAAAGGGCCGCCCGAATTACCTGGGTTGACCATAGCGTCGGTCTGGATCATTTTCAGCTTTTTCTCCAGGGTACCGTCATCCTTATAGATCTTCAGCTCTCTGTCCACGAAAGAGATGCACCCCTTGGTGGTAGTCCAGGCCATCTCGGCTCCGCTGGGATTACCGATGGCGTAGACGGTCTGGCCTACGAAGCAATCCGAGGAGTGGGCAAAGGTGGCGGGGGTCAAGCGGGTGCGATCCACCTTGATAACGGCCAAATCGTCTACCGCCGAAGAGCCTCGCACATATGCAGTCGCATAGGAGCCGTCGTAGAATTTGACGCGGATAGAGGTGCCGTCCTCAATGACGTGATGGTTGGTGGCGATATAGCCGTCCTCGCTGAGGATGATACCCGTACCGCTACCACCGCCGTCAGGAGTCGTGACCTCAATCAAGACCACGGACTGTTTGGCTTTTTCAATGTTCACCGCATCGGCGTAATCGGTGGTGGGGATGATCTCCCCATTTTCATTGGTAACGCTCTCGCTGAACTGGATGGTAGGAAATTCCCCGCCCTTCATCAGCATTGTACCCAGAAGAAGTCCAAAGCTGAGAGCAAATACTCCCGTCATGACCAACGCATAGATCAAAAGCCCTCTTGAACGGCGCTTCTTGTTTTCCGCACCGTCGTGTGCCTTCTGATCGGCATAGGTCCAGCGATAGGTTGCCGCGGGCGGCGGAGGGGCTATGGGGCGAGGACCGCCCATAGGAGGCGTATAGGGATACCCCGCAGGCGGCGTATTTGATGCCCTCATAGGCTGTGCGTAAATAGAACCCACGGGAGGCACAGGGGGCACGGGCGGTGCCGTAGAGCCGAAGGTGGGAGGTGTGACAGGTGGCTCGGACTCATTTTTTTGAGCAGGTGCTTCGGGGGAAGGAGATTCGGGAGCCGGTGCTTCAGCGCTCGCTTCAACCGACTCAGCGGGAGGCGTCTCGGTAGATACCTCGGCGGCAGGTGCTTCGGCAGAGGGTGCTTCAACAGGAGTCTCTTCAGCGGATATTCCTGCGGAGGCTTGCGTCGTTGCATCGGCTTGTTCCTCCGGGGCGGGAGAGCTTACCTGTGTTTCAGGCTGTTCATCCATAGGCACAGATACGTCCACAGACGATTCATTCGTGCGTTGGGGTTGCTTTTCAAGCTTATTTTCGTTTTCGTTCATTGCGGGATTCCTTCTTAACATTGATAAATACGGATAGGGGAAGCTCGCGTTATGATACGCGGGCTTCCCTCTCTGTGAATATGATCAGCTCAAAAGTTCAAATTTATAGCCCACGCCCCAAACGGTTTTGAGAATCCACTTATCCGACACGCCCTCCAGTTTTTCGCGCAGACGCTTCACGTGAACGTCCACAGTACGGGAGTCGCCCAGATAATCAAAGCCCCATACCTTATCAAGGAGCTGATCGCGGGTGAATACACGGTTATAGTTGGAAGCCAGGAAATAGAGCAGCTCCAGCTCCTTGGGGGGAATATCGATAGATCTTCCCTTCAGCTTGAGCTCGTATTTCAGCTTGCTGATCTCTATGTTATCAAAGCGGATGACCTCGTCATCGTTTTGGCTCGAGCCCGTTTGGCAACGGCGGAGCACGGCCTTGACACGAGCGGAAAGCTCCTTAAGGTCAAAGGGCTTAACCACGTAATCGTCGGCGCCCAGCTCAAGGCCCAACACCTTATCAAAAACGTCGGACTTGGCAGAGACCATGATAATAGGCTTGGAAGAGATCTCACGGATCTCACGGCACACCTGCCAGCCGTCCTTCTTAGGAAGCATGATATCGAGAAGTACCATATCGGGCTCGTACATCTTAAAGTAGCTAACTCCTTCGGCGCCGTCGGCCACGGTCTTGACCTCATAGCCTTCGTTTTCAAAATGGTTTTTCAGCATTTCGCTGATCATAGGATCATCGTCCACCACAAGGATCTTGGTGTCCATCATATGTTTGACCTCCTACCGCAATACATATGCGGTTATTTTTGACATCATTCTTTTTTTCTTGATTTATTTTATCTCGACTATCAAATGGTCTTGTGAACAAAAGTTGAATTTTCTCTGAAACCTTGGTCACAGTCCATCCATAATTTGTAGCATTATTATAGCATATAGCTCAGAATTTGTAAAGAGTTTTTTGCGAAAAAGTTTCAAAAAATGCATTAAATTTTGTACGGCGTTCAAAAACAAGACACCTCCCGACCAAAAATCGGGAGGTGTTCTGTTGAATTATGTCACTCTTCGCCGTAAAGGCGGTCAAGGTTGTAAAATTCTCTGGTTTCTTTTGTAAATATATGAACAAGCACGTGGCTGTAGTCCAGAACGATCCATGCATGGTTATCGCGGCCTTCTACGTGAAGGGGCTCCACCAGGCGGCGGGACATCTGATACTCAGCCTCACCTGCCAAGGCTTGGACGTGAGTAGAGGAGGTACCGGTTGCCAGCACCATGAAATCACAGATATCCGTCTTCCCAGCCATGGGGATGACCTTTACGTCTCTGGCGCGCTTATTATCAAGAAACTCGGCCAAGGCGTCGGCCAGAGTCTGAGGATCTGCTCCCGTGAGGGGCTCGGGGGTAGATTCGGTGTTTTCGTTCATATTCAGGTTCAGTTCATCCATTTGATCACCTCTTATTTTTATTTGATTATAGTATTATAAATTGTTGTTTGAAGGGGTACGGTTAGGGAAAACTTTTTGAAAAAAGTTTTCCCTAAAACCCTTTCAAAAACCTCTAACAAAAAATATTTGCCAAGAAATTAAACAGCGGAGAGAATGTGAAAATCTCTTGACCCGTCGAGGGAAATTCGCGTCATAGCGAGTGCCCCGTTTACCGCCCATGTGGGGCCCCGTCTCACTGCGGCTCGGTCACGCCGCGGCTCTGACTGCCACTGGCAGTCATTCAGTACCGCGTCGCCGCTTCGCTACCCACAAGAACCTCCCAATTACCCCTCGCGGGAGGTTGTTTGCATGGGTTGAACATCCCCGGCATTGGAAGCCGGCACTGCCGGCAAAAAACAATTTATATTATTTCCGCTTGGCTCGGTCGCACAGCAGACTGCTGCGGGCGCTGACGGTATCGGGAGAAATGGGGGCTCCCTCTGAAAGGAGGGCGCGGATGGTCATATCGAAGGACAGAATGATCACGTCATCCAAAAGCGAAAGCCTCTCCTGCATGCTCATGCTTTCGGGGTCCGCTCCCCAAAAGCAGGTACGCAAGGTGACACAATCAGGAAACGTGCGGCTCTCGTCGATGTAATCGGCAAGATAGATCAGCTTTTCCGAGAGGGTCATCCCTGCCCTGCCCGTGGTGTGATAACGCACCGCCGCCACCAGCTCGTCATCCGCGAACCCGGGATACCGGACGGGGATCAGGGCGGCAGCTGTTTTGGCGTGATGGGTCTTGGGAGACATACGGTCGGTGGGTGTCAGCGCAATACCTAACTGCTCACACAAGGCCTCCTGCTCGGGCGCTTTCTTTTCCTTGGTCAGATCGTGGAGCAGGGCGGCAGCGCGGAGCAGCATCGTCTTTTCGGGACAATACAGTGCACATAGGCGTGCGGTCATGTCCTCCACCGCGGCGGTGTGGGTAAAGCGAAAAGGGGACATCTCTGCCATGACAGACGAACGAAGCGCGTCCAGCTCCGCCTCCCCCCATGAAATCATTGTTTGGTTCATGACGGCTCCTTTATGCTCGGGTATACAGATTCTTTTCCTTTATATACGCCTCAACAGCGGGAGGAACCAGCCCTTTGACAGATCTCCCCTGCGCTACCACCGCACGAATCGTGGAAGAGGACAGATCAATCGGAGGAGCCGTGACGCGACGCACCACCTTGCCGAATTTCTGATTGTATTCCGCGATCTTGGCAACGATCTGATCGTCCAGAGACTTGTCAGCCTCTCGGCGGATATAAACGGGATAGCAGAGCTTGAAGATCTCCTCGGACTCACGCCAGCTTCCCAGTGTCAGAACCATGTCGGTGCCCATCAGCAAAAACAGGCGGTTGTCGGGGTGATACAATTCCCGAAGGGTGTCTACCGTATAGCTCTTCCCTTCTCTGCGCATTTCGAGATCGCTGACGATGACGCCGTCCATATCCTTGAAGGCCAGGCGGCACATTTCCAGTCGATCGGCGGCGGTGGCATCACCCTTCATCTCCTTATGGGGCGTTACTCCCGTGGGGATCACATAAAGGATATCCAGCCACATTTGTTCCATAAAAGCCTTGGCGGCGGCCACGTGGCCAACGTGTACGGGAGAAAAGGTGCCGCCGTAAATACCGATCCTCATATCACTTCAGCTCGATGGGGTGCTTAGAGTCCTTGGAAGCGCGGTACAAAAGCACCTTGCGGCCAATGACACCCACGCAATGAGAGCGAGTGATCTCAGAAAGGGCATCGGCAACTTCACGGGGCGTATAATCGCAGTTGTCCAGGACAGACATCTTGATCAACTCACGGGCCTCCAGAGCATCATGGACAGTGGTCACCAAAGTGTCGTTGATACCACCCTTGCCCACCTGAATGATGGCAGACATATCCGAAGCCATAGAGCGGAGCTTGGCTCGCTGGGCGGAGGTGATAGGGGTGGGGATAGGATATTCTTCAATATTGTATTTGCTCATACAGCACCTCAATTTTTCACATAAAGTGCCAGCTCGGCGGCCAGCTTTCTGATGGCACGGCCTCGATGGCTGATGATATTCTTTTCCTCGGCCGTCATTTCCGAGAAGGTCTTGTCTTCGGGCTCTCCCTCGGCTTCGGGCACGTAGAGGAACAGGGGGTCATACCCAAATCCGCCTTCGCCGCGGTAGTCACGGAGGATCATACCCTTGGCCTCTCCCCGTACTACGATCTCATGACCGTCGGGAAATACGCAGGCGATCACCGACACGAACTGTGCCGTCCGCGCTTCGTCGGGGATGCTTTCAAGATTATAAAGGAGCAGCTCGTTATTGGCGGCATCGTCTCCGTGTCCTCCCGCGTATCGAGCGGAATAAACACCGGGGGCACCGTCCAATACGTCAACCGCCAAGCCCGAATCATCCGCTACGGCAGGATAGCGATCTCCGCCGGCGGCCATGGCTGTGCGTGCCTTGATGAGGGCGTTTTCCTCAAAGGTCGTGCCGTCCTCCTCAATGTCACCATCAAAGCCGATATCGTCCAGAGAAAGGATGCGGATATCGGGAATGGAGGCCGAGAGAATAGCGTTCAGCTCCTTGATCTTTTTCTTGTTACGGGAAGCAAGGATCATTTCCATGATAACTCAGTCCTTTCCTGTAAACGTGTTTTTTTGAAGTTTTTGGAAGTTAAGAAACTTTTTTAAAAAGGTTTCTTGTGGAGTCAAGGGGCAACGCCCCTTGCATGCTCCTTACTCTCCAAATAAAGCGGACACAAAATCCTCAGCGTCGAACTCCTGCATATCGTCAATCTTTTCGCCTACGCCGATGAACTTGACGGGGATCCCCAGTTCGCGCTTGATAGAGATGACGATACCACCCTTGGCGGTGCCGTCCAGTTTGTTGAGGGTAATACCCGTGATATCAGCGGCGTTGCGGAATTCCTTGGCCTGAGACACGGCGTTCTGACCCGTGGTGGCATCCAGCACCAAGAGATTTTCGCGGCAGGCATCAGGCAACTCGCGCTCGATGACACGGTTCATCTTGGCCAGCTCGTTCATGAGATTCTTCTTGTTCTGCAGACGTCCTGCGGTGTCAATGATCAACACGTCGGCCTGCTTCTTCTTGGCGGCGGCGATGGCATCAAAGACCACGGCAGCGGGGTCGCTGCCCTCGCTCTGCTTGACCATATCCACCTGGGCGCGCTCGCACCATACGGCCAACTGGTCAATGGCGGCAGCACGGAAGGTATCGGCGGCGGCGACCACCACCTTCTTGCCGCGGAGGCGGAGACGCTTGGAGATCTTACCGATGGAGGTGGTCTTACCAGCACCGTTGACACCGATGACCATGATGACGGTGGGCGTGGTGTCCAGGCGGAGAGGCTGGGTTTCGCCGATCATGTCGGTCATGATCTCTCGAAGAGCACTCATAACCTGCTCCTTCTCCTTGAGACGGCCGTCCTTGACACGCTCGCGAAGTTCGTCCAAGATCTCCTCGGTGGCGGTCATGCCTACGTCTGCGGTGACAAGGATCTCCTCCAGCTCTTCGAACAAATCCTCGTCGATCCTGGTGAAGGCCTTGAGAAGGTTGTCCACGGGTGAAAACAGGGCGTTGCGGGTCTTGGTCAGACCGGATTTCAGTCTGCCCCAGAAGGATTTTTTCGTCGTGGTATCCTCTTCGGGCTCCCCCTCGACTTCGGGTTCTGCCTCAGCTTCGGGCTCAACCTCAGCTTCGGGCTCTACCTCGGCTTCGGACTCTGCCTCAGCTTCGGACTCTGCCTCAGCTTCAGGCTCTGCCTCAGCTTCAGGCTCTGCCTCAGCTTCAGGCTCTGCCTCAGCTTCGGGCTCTGCCTCAGCTTCAGGCTCTACCTCAGCTTCGGGTTCATCCTCAATTTCGGGCGCTACCTCAGCTTCGGGTTCATTGGCAAGAGCCATTTCTGCAGCTTCGGCGGCGTCGATCTCTTCTTGAGTGAGACCCTCTTCGAGGATCTCCTCCGTCGAGTCGTTTTCATTTTGATTTTTCTTTTTCTTACCAAACAGGTTAGCTAAAAAGGCCATTCCAGTCGTTCTCCTTATTCTTGGAAATATCCGCGATATCCAGAGCCAGCACCTTGGAGATACCGTGCTCAGGCATGGTAACACCGTAGAGTCTCGTGGCGGCGGCCATGGTGCCTCGACGGTGGGTGATCATGATAAACTGCGTCTCGTCGGAATAACGCTTGATGTACTGAGCAAGACGCTCTACGTTGACCTCGTCCAAAGCGGCCTCGATCTCGTCCAGGATGCAGAAGGGCGTGGGGTTGACCTTCAGAATGGCGAAGAACAAGGCTACGCCGATGAAGGCCTGCTCGCCGCCTGAAAGCTGCATGAGGCTCTTGATGATCTTTCCGGGAGGAGCGGCCTTGATCTCGATGCCGCTCTCCAGTACGTTCTCGGGGGCAGTCAGAGACAGCTCAGCCGAGCCGCCGCCGAAGAGCTCCGAGAAGGTCTTTCCGAAATTCTCGTTGATGGCGTTGAAGGAAACGGTAAAGGCCTCCTTCATCTGGGTCTCCAATCCCGAGATGATCTTTTCCAGCTCTGCACGGGACTTTTCCAAATCCTCGATCTGAACCTTCATTTCCTCGTAACGAGCCTTGACAGTCTGATACTTCTCCACCGCCTCGGGATCGAAATGGCCAATGGCACGGAGCTTGTTGCGGCACTCGGTCTGCGTGGCCAACACTTGCGTGCGGGTCTCGGGGGTAACGGGAGGATAATTCAAGGCCACGGCCTCGGCTCTCGTCAGCTCGTAATCCTCGTACAGCTTGCCTGCCAGCATGTCCATCTCGCCCTGCAAAGAGGCCAGCTTGGACTCAGCCAGGGTAAATTCGCGGAACAGGTTCTCGCGGGTGGACATCTGCTCACGGAGCTTTTGAGAGATGGCGGCCAGCCTTTCCTCAAAGCCCGCGCTGTTCTTCTCTGCCTCGTCGCGGCCACGGGTCAGCTCAGCCATGCGTGCCTCACCCTCGGCATAGCGGCGGCGGTTCTCCATCTGGGCTACGTCGTAGTCCTTCAAGTGGCTCTTATGATCGGCCACGCGGTCGTCGTTGGCCTTAATATCAGCCAAAAGATTTTGAATACGCTCTTCGCAGACGCGGGTCAGAGTCTCCTCGGTCTCCTTGTCCTTGCGGACCTCGCTGAGGGAGATCATGAGCTTGGTCTGTACTGCCTCCAGGGCGTCCACCTTATCCTCGGCTTCGCCCTTCTCTTCGGCCTTTTCGGCGCGGAGCAGTTTCAACTCTTCTACCGCCTTGGTGAGGGCCACGGTCTCGGCACGGAGGGAGATGATATCCTCCTCGTTCTGCTCGCTCATGCGGATGAGCTTTTCACAGTCCTCCTTCATGCGGTTCAGAAGAGTGGTATTGGCATCCAGCTTGGCCTGAACCTGGTCACGGCCTGCGGTCTCGTTGCCCAGAAGGACACGGATAAGATCTCGTTTATCTTCCAAGGATATCTTGCTGTCATCAGCTTCCTTGATCTGATTTTTGATCTCGGCCAGCTCTTCCTCTATTTTGGCAATAGAGACCTTGAGCTCTTCCACTTCCTCACCCATGCGCTTGATCTCGCCCGCACGGGACAGGGCGCTGTTCTTCTGATTGACGGAACCACCCGTAAAGGAACCGCCCACGTTGATCTGCTGACCGTCAAGCGTGACGGCGCGGACGCGGTAGCGGAGGGCCTTGGCCATAGCGGTGGCATGGTCGATGGTATCAAAAATCACGGTACGTCCCAAGAGGGAGGACACCACGTTACGGAATTTATCGTCACAGGAAAGCAGGGTGTCAGCCACGGCTAAATAGCCGGGGAAGCCGGCGGCCTGCTTCATTTCGGGAGTCTCGGTTTGAGGGCGCATGGAGGTCAAGGGAAAGAAGGTGGCTCGTCCTGCCTCGCCTCGCTTAAGGCAATACATGGCGGCCTTGGCGGTGGCTTCATCCTCTACCACAACATGCTGAAGGTTAGCGCCCAAGGCAGTCTCCACAGCGGTGATATAGGGCTGGTCCACGGTGATGACCTTGGACAGCGGGCCGTAGATCTTGCCGCACTTTTCGCCTCCAAAGCCCGTCACGTGGCCCTCGGCGTATTGCTTCATGATATATTTGACCGCGTGGGCATAGCCCTCGTAGTGTTCTTCCATCGCCTTGTAGGTGGCGATGCGCTGAGCGAGAGAGTCGCGGCGGAGCTTTTTCTCATTGAGACGCTCGTAGAGACCGCCATAGGTCTCGTTGAGCTCGGTGAGGGCCTTTTCGGCTTCTCCGATCTGCTCGGTGACACGGTTGAGGTTGGTGGTATAACCGTCGATGGTCTTCTGACGCTTGGCAACCTGTGCCGACAGATCGGTTGATACGGCCTCGTACTGCTCCATATCGGTGAGGATGCCGCTGTTGCGATCGCTGTTGGCATCGCGGGCATTCTCCAGCACCGACACGCGCACCTTCAAGTCCACGATGGCGTTCTCACGCTCGTGTACGTCAGCCCCCATGAGGTCCACCTGCTCTTCCAGCTTGGTGATGTGCTCCTGCAGAGAGGCGATCTCTGCGGCATTGCGGTTGAATTCGTCCTCCAGCGCCGTCTCGCGGTTGCCGTGCTCACGGAGCTTTTCGCCGTGGACGGCGGCCTGCGCCTGCTCAGCCTCCAGCTGACGGCTGAGAGATTCGCGGGTGGTGCCCGCGGCGGAGATCATTTCTCTCGTGTGGGCGATGTTGCTCTCGGTGACACGGAACTCGCTCTCCAAGGCGTGCTGTGCATCTGTCAGCGCCGAGATCTCCTCGCGCAAGGCTTCGGAGGCCTGGCGGCTGTTCTGGCTCATTTCGGTGATACGCTTGTTTTGGGTATCAAGGGACTGAAGGGCATCGTCTGCCTGCTCCAGATCAAAGGCGGCTCGGCTCTTCAGCTCGGTAGCAGAGGAAATATCGTTGTGAAGGCGTTCGGTTTCATACAGCCACAGGCTGACGTCGGCAGCCTTTTTGCGGTCCAAAAGAACCAAGGCACGCTTGGCTTTTTCTGCTTCTCTTTCCAGGGGACCCACTTGTGCTTCCACCTCGGTAAACACGTCGCGGATACGCACCATGTTACTCTCCACGTTGCTGAGCTTGCGCTCACTCTCATTTTTGCGGAGACGGTATTTGGCGATACCCGAGGCGTCCTCAAAAATGCTGCGGCGCTCCTCGCTCTTACGGGACACCATATCCGCGATACGACCCTGACCAATGATGGAGTAGCCGTCACGGCCGATACCTGTGTTGAGGAATAGCTCGTAAATGTCTTTCAAACGGACGGATTTGCGGTTGATGAGGTACTCACTCTCTCCCGCTCTGAAATAGCGGCGGGTGACAGTGACCTCGTCGTAGGGGCAATCCAGCTTACAGAAATCAGAGGTATTGTCAAAAGTCACCGATACCTCGGCGTAGCCCATGGGACGGCGGCTGTCGGCACCGCCGAAGATGACGTCCTCCATCTTACTGCCTCGCAGGGTCTTGGAGGATATCTCACCCAATACCCAGCGCATAGCGTCGGCAATATTGGATTTACCGCTACCGTTAGGGCCGACGATGACCGTAACGCCAGCATTAGTTTCATCCTCCACGCGCATCTGGGAAGAGGAATGACCGGGGTCAAAGATCAGCTTTGTACGGTCGGGAAAGGATTTAAAGCCTTGAAGTTCTATTGATTTAAGATACACAATTATCTCCTTTATGTTTCGGAATTGAGATCTGCGATTTAAGAAAAGAGGCGACACCCGGTGATCATGCCGTCTCCACACGAGATCCTTCGATGTGGGCAGAGCCCTCATTCAGGATGACTAACGCAGATCAACGCTCACCCGGGCATTTTTTAAAATTTTTGAAGGGTCAAGGGAAACTTTTTGCCAAAGTTTCCCTTGCTCACTTTCCAATACTCCTTACTTCACTCCGAACAGTTCCAGGGCATCCTTGGCGGCTGCCTGCTCTGCCTTGCGCTTGGAGCGGCCCTTGCCTCGGCCGATGACGTTGGAGTTGAGGCGCGCCTCCACCTCGAAGGTCTTCATATGATCGGGGCCTTCCTCATGGACGAGGACGTATTCCAGATGGTCGCCCTCGGTCTGTTGGATAAACTGCTGAAGAGGGGTCTTATAGTCACGGTCAGTTCCCTTGATCTCGTATTCGCGAAGATCCTCCTCCACCAAAGGAAGCAGGAAATCTGCCACCACGTCAAGGCTGTAATTCGTGTCTATGTAAAGTGCGGCCAAAACGGCCTCAAAGGCATCGGCCAGGATGTTTTCGTTGTTGCGGCCGCCGTTACGATCCTCGCCAATACCCAAAAGCAGGCAGTTGCCAAGACCGATCTTGCGGGCATAACGAGCCAGCGCGGGAGCGCAGACTACGTCCTTACGCATACAGGTGAGATCCCCTTCAGGCTCGTTCTGATAGTGGTTGTAGAGATAGCGGCTGACCACCAGGGACAGCACAGAATCGCCGAAAAATTCCAGCCGCTCGTTGCAAAGCAGATGATGATTGCGCTCTCCCGTCTCATTGGAATGGGAGGAATGGGTCAGCGCACGGGCAATCAGGGCACGATCCTTGAAGGTATACCCCAAATGCTTTTCCAACTGCTTCAAAGCGTCAAGATAAGCCGTGTCGTGGGCATCAATGGGCATTCTCTTCACCTCCTGCGGCGGTTTTTTTTGCAGCCTCAAGGGTGGCCATATCCGCCTGCATTTGCTCCAAAGCCCCCGATGAGGCCAGGGTCTTAGCCTGGTAAATGGCATTCATGAAGGCCTTCTCCTTGGAGGAGCCGTGCGCCTTGATCACGGGCTTACGAAGACCCAAAATGGGACTGCCGCCGATCTCAGAGGCATCAAAGCTCTTGCGAAGCTCCTTGATCTTATTCTTAAGCAACAGATAAGCCAACGCTCCGCCGAGTCCCGACTTGAAAAGGCCCTTCAGCTTCTTTGAAAACATCTTACCCATGCCTTCAAAGGCCTTGAGAGTGATATTACCCGTAAAACCGTCGGTGACCACCACGTCGCAAGCGCCAAGGGGGATGCTTCCCGCCTCCACGTTGCCGATGAAATGGATATTGGGGCAATCAGCCAAAAGTGCATAGGCCTGTTGCTGCAGCTCAGTTCCCTTATGCTCCTCGGTACCGTTGTTGAGCAGACCCACACGGGGTTTGTCCAGGCCGTAGAGAGCCTTCATATAGGCTGTGCCCATGACGGCAAACTGGACAAGAAAATCGGGTTGGACGATAACGTTGGCACCCGAGTCCAAAAGCAAGACGGGAGGATCAAAGGGCAAAACCGTACCGATGGCGGCACGGTGAACGCCCTTGGCGCGGCGTGCGATCATGGTCGCGCCTGAAAAAAGGGCTCCCGTGTTACTGCAGCTGACCACAGCGTCCCCTTCCCCGTCGGCCAGGGCGCGGAGAGCGACCGTCATGGAGGCGTCCTTCTTGTCGCCTCGCCATGCCATCGCATCATCATCCATGGTAATAACCGACTCGGTATGTCTTATTTCAAAGGGGGAAAGATCGTAGCCACGCTCGGCAGCCACGGCTTTCAGTGCATTCTCGTTACCCACGAGAAGAAATTCGCAGTCGGCGGCTCGTCCCCTGTGGGCGGCTATGACACCTGCCAACATTTCATCGGGGGCGTGATCGCCGCCCATGCAATCAATGATGAGTTTCATAATCTGTCCTTTCGTTATGTTTGGTATAACGATAGGCTCAAGGATGGTCAGGATAAGCTCGTAACCATGCTTGCACCTATGGTTGTTAGGGGTAAATTGTTGTTTGCGGGCAGTGCCCGCAGCCAATGCCGGCCCCTGCGGGGCGGCTCTGGCTCGGGGTTGTTCAATCCATGTCAACCATATCCCGCGAGGGGTTATGCAACGGTAAATTGTTGTTTAGCGGGGCACGGATATCTCTTGTAAGGCTCCCTCCGGGAGGGAGCTGCCGCCCAGCGAATGCGACGGGCGGGTGAGAGGGTAAAAACGCGAATTACCACCTAATGAACCCTCTCCGTCACGCATGAAGCGTGACACCTCCCCCAGAGGGGGAGGCTTTGCTACGGG
>JAFTIL010000007.1 GCA_017456905.1 Clostridia bacterium | reverse complement strand
TGCTACTCTTGCGGTATGGAAAAATAATAGACAAATAAGAATTTGTCTGTAGAAACCAATACAAAAAGGATACCTCAATATATCAAAAATCTCCGCAAGTGGTCAAACATGTGGTCAAAGGCGAAAAATGGGCTTGTTCAACCCTCAAAGCAGGGAAGGACAAGCCCATTTTATTTGTTGCGAAAACACGAGATTTCGCGAGAATTTGCGAGATAAATAAAGAAAAATCGGGAATCTTACGACTCCCGATTTTTGGTCTGATGTGACTCCATCGGCGATGCCGATACGACTTGAACTTGCGGCCTCTACCACCCCAAAAACTCAGAAAAGTACTACTCCCCGTCAAGGTGTAGTGCTTTTCTATCGTTAAAAGACCGCTATTCGTTAAACTACAGTTTGGGTCTTAAATCCTTAACATGTTGTCAGGCGGCAAGCAGTGCTTACCGCCTATGTAAGTGTTATCCGGTGTCAGATCTCGGACACAGCCTCAAGCAGGACAATACTTGTCGTAAGATCGTGATAGAGATTATAAGTGCCTGCGCCATTGATGATCAGCATGGGTGTTCCTTCGTATTCATAAATTGATGCAAGAGTTGTATCCATCTCGGGGCGAGAATCATAGGAAGATTTTCGTATGCGCCGTTCATAAGAATGATTGCACCGCTCTTTGTCAACTCAAAACCCTCAAAAACTACCTTGCCGTCCTCATTGGGTAAACTCTGATATCATCAAAGTCAACGCTGAGATATAGTCCGCCGGAGAAATCAATTTCAGGATCTTCACCGCCTTCGTCTCCATCGCCCGAGGATGCAACGAAGCGAACCTCGTGGGTGGTCTTATTGATATAGAAATCATAGCAGCCTGCCTTTTGGAAGGTGATTGTTTTTCCGTTGGTGACGATATTTGTGGTTCCTGCGGCAAGGGCCATAGGTGCTATCATACATCTTGTTCAAGGGGAATAGCCTGCTGTGGGCATGAATGTTACGCAATTTGAATATTTGTATGCAAAAATGGATAATTATTAAAAAATAATTCACAAAAAAGGTTGACAAGTGGAGCTGTTTGTGCTATAATCTGAATATCCATATATTCGCGCAGTTTCTTTTTTGATGCAATCATGCGGGTTCTGGCATTATCATTGCAATAGGGAAGGGACTTGCGGGTAATGAGACAAACATTTAATTTTATAAATGGAGGAAAAGATTATGAACAAGAAGCTCACATCCATGCTGGCTTTGGCACTTTGCCTGGTTATGGTAGTTAGCGTGTTCGCTGCTTGCGGTAAAAAGAATCCCCCCGTGACTCCCGCAACCTTCAAGCAGGCCGAGTACAACACCACCACCCAGACTATGCCCAGCAACTGGAACGAGTTCACCTATGCAGATAACAATGATACTCAGATTATGAGTTACATTGGTTCTGCTTTCTTCGAGTATGACTACAAGTTCGAAGATGACAAGAAGTACAATGAGGACGGCTCCATCAACAAGGCTGGTATCGTTCCCGGTGCTTACACCACCAACTACTCTGCAGCAACCAAGCTGGAGGACGTAACCTCTACCGTTGATGCAAAGTGGGGCTACACCGCCGAGCAGAAGGCTGAAGGCGGCTACGCTTGGAAGATCACCCTTCGTGATGACCTGAAGTGGGACGATGGTACTGCTATCACCGCTGCTGACTTCGAGTGGTCCATGAAGCAGCTGCTGGATCCTGCTTTCATGAACTTCCGCGCTAACACCTACTACGACACCCTGATGATCAAGAACTCCAAGGTATACTTCTTCCAGAACCAGGAAGGTACCTATGAGGCTGTTGGTAGCAAGTACGCTTCCAACCAGGCTGCTATCGATGCAGGCGAGACCCTCTATATCGATGTGTGGGGCGCATGGGGCGCAGAGGGTTATCTGTCCGAAACCGGCGAAGCTTGCCCCCAGTGGCTTGCCATCACCGATGAGACTGTTTACAACAACGAAGAGGGTTCCGACCCCACCTCCGGTAAGGGCGTCTATGAAACCTATATGAGCATGCCTGACTATGCTCCCGAGTTCGAGGTAGGCGGCGGCTACGCCAGCATGATGGCTATCTATGTTCTGAACCAGAACACCGACGTCGATTGGGATTCCGTTGGTATCTACGCCGTTGAAGGCGAGAACGCCATCGTTCTGTGCCTTGACAAGGCTTACTCCTTCCTGAAGGAAGACGGTAGCCTGTCTGTTTGGGCTCCCTACTACTTCTCCAGCCTTCCCGTTGTTCACAAGGCTAAGTACGAGGCTTCCAAGATCGCTCCCGCTGACGGTGCAACTCTCTGGACCTCTAACTACAACTCTTCTCTCGCAACCACCGCAAGCTGGGGCCCCTACAAGCTCGTTGAGTTTGAGGCAGGCGAGCACTACAGACTCGAAAAGAACGAGCACTGGTACGGTTGGAACCTGGAGCAGTACAAGAACCAGTACAACATCACCGCTATCAACTGCCGTAAGGTTGAGGAGTTCTCCACCAGATGGATGGGCTTCCTGAACGGTGACTACGATGATGCTTCTCTCCAGACCGAGAACTTTGCTGATTACAACGACTCCAAGTACGTTTACTACACCTCTACCTCTACCGGTACCTTCGGTATGCAGCTGTACTCCAACCTGTCCGTTCTGAAGGAGAGCGAGAACAACAACGGTATTCTTGCTATCCAGGAGTTCAGACACGCATTCAACCTCGCTCTGAACAGAAGCGACGTCGTTGAGAAGATCTGGCCCGGCTCTGCCGTTCCTTGCTTCGGTCTGATCAACGTTGCTTACTACTACGACATCGAGAACTCTCCTGAGCTGGCTGATGGCGGTCAGTACCGTAACACCACCATCGCTAAGGAAGGTATCCTCCGCGCTTACGGCTTCACCCAGGGTGCAGACGGCAAGTGGTCCGGCGGCGACCTCTCCGGTCTCTCCACCGATGATGCTTACGACGCTCTGACCGGTTACAACCCCACTCTGGCTAAGCAGAAGATGCAGGAAGCTATCGACATCCTGCTCGCTAACCCCGAGACCTATGGCTACGATGCCAACAAGGACATCACCCTGGTTTACGGTTCCTCTGTTGATAACGCCAAGCAGAGATTCCGCGCTGACTACATCCAGGATCTTCTGACCGACCTGGCTAAGGGCACCGCTCTTGAGGGCAAGATCAAGATCAAGTTCGACGCTTCTGCCGGCGCTCAGTGGGCTGAGGCTTTCCGTTCCGGTGCAACTCAGATCGGTTTCGGTTACGGCTTCTCCGGTAACGCCTTCAACCCCTTCGATATCATCGGCGCATTCGTGAACCCCGATGACGATCTCAACTACCACATGTACTGGGATACTTCCGCGATTGATATGACTCTCACCATGCCCGCAGGCGACTACGCCGGTGCAGGCGAGACCATCACCATGAGCGTTCAGAACTGGTACTTCTGCCTCAACGGTCTGGCTGAGACCGAGAAGCAGGCTAAGACCTACAACTGGGGCGAGGGCTTCGCTCCTGCTGAGGCAAGACTGACCATCCTCTCCGCTCTTGAGGAGCTCACCATCAAGGAGTCCCGTTCCGTTATGCTGATCGCTGACGGCGGCGGATCCTTCCTCGGCGCTAAGTTCTCTTACTTCTCTGAGGACGAGCACACCTTCATGGGCTTCGGCGGTATGCGTTACATGGAAGTTAACTACACCGACGAAGAGTGGAAGGCTTTCGTTGCTGCCAACAACAACGACCTCTCCAACGAGTACAAGAAGTCTGAGTAATATCTGACCAACAGATTTACTGAGAACTGATTAAAGCAAACGGCGGTGAGCCATTGTGCTCACCGCTATTTGCTCATTTATGAGATATTTTCGAAATTCCAATGCTTTAAGGGCACCTCTAAAAATTCATCACACGGCGTAGTGACGGTGCTTTTTCCGTCATACGTCACAGAAATCTTTCGCGTAGCGCCAACTACGCGTGCAGATTTTTGTTTCATCTGACAAAAAAATCCCTCGTCCCTCGCCATACGCTGAATATTTAGAGGTGCCCTTCAAGAAAACCGCTGATTGGTATTTTGAACGTATCAAGGGCGGTTAACAAAACGTTGTTGCGCGAATTGGCAACAACGCAAGTTCCATCTGATGACAGAAAATGAAAAAGCGATCAATCGAAGGCTATCATGAACTGAGAGAGCCATTTAGAATGGTACGGCCTTCGTGCGAACAGGACCTTATCCGGCATTTTTCGAAGGTCCGAATTTGAATTGGAAAACAACAAGACAGAGGAGAAAAACCTATGTATATGTTTAAATATGTGACGAAGCGCTTGTGCTTGATGCTGTTCACATTCATCATCATTTTCACGATGTGTTTTGTGCTGATCAAGCTTCTGCCCATCCCGACCAACGCGCTTCCGGGTCAGGATCCCGAGATCGTCATGAAGACCTTGGAGGGAAGAGGTTGGATCACCAACATTCGAGAGGGTGAGAATGGTGTCTGGGAATATGATCGTGTGCCGATTCTTCTCCAGTATGGTACCTATCTCAAGAGGATCGTGACGCAGGGCGACTTCGGTCTCGTCACCACTTACGGAGAGTACCTCCATATGAATATCTGGGAGGTGTTTGTCAACCACCTTCCTCCCACAATCCTCATCAATATCTATTCTACCTTGATCGGTGTGCCGATCGGTCTCGGTCTGGGTATTCTGGCTGCGCTGAAAAAGAACAAGTGGCAGGATCAGCTGATCAATATTTTCATTATCCTGCTGATCTCGGTCCCCTCCATCGTATTGGCCCTTTTGATCCAGTATGTGTTCTGCTTTAAGCTTGGTTGGTTCCCGTTGACCATGTCAACGAGTAACGAATACTTCACCTGGGAAGTGTTCCGTTCCATGCTCCCCGCCGTCTTCTCCCTGTGTCTGGGCTCCATCGCGGGCTACGCACGCTATACCCGTGCCGAGCTTTCGGAGGTGCTGACGGGTGAGTTCATGCTGCTGGCGAGAACCAAGGGCCTTACCAAGAGACAGGCGATCTATCGCCACGCCATGCGTAACTCCATGGTCGTCATTTTCCCCTCGATCCTCAGTGAGTTTATCTCGGTGCTTTCGGGATCGCTGATCATCGAGAAAATGTTCGGAATCAACGGTGTTGGTGGTCTTTACCTGAACTCCATTACCTTCCAGGATTACGACTTCTTTATGCTGCTGTCGGGTTTCTATACCCTGGTAAACCTTACCGCGGGCATCGTGATCGACATCAGCTACGGTTTCATTGACCCGAGAATCAGAATGGGGGCTAAGTAATGATGGATAAGTATAATATAAATGATATCCCCGCTGAAAAGTTTCAATTTGCGCAAAAAACCGATCTGTATCATGACAGCAAATTTGAGACCAAGCCCGTATCCTATTTTCAGGGTGCTTTCCGCCGCTTCAGCAAGAACAAGGGAGCGGTCGTTGGCGGTATCGTGATCTCTGTTTTGGTGCTTTTCGCGATCATCGCACCCTTTTTCACCCCTTTCCAGCCTGCGTACTACGATGCGGTCTACGCCTACGTAACGCCCAAGAATTCTTTGTTCGCAAATGCGGGCATTGATTTCTGGGACGGCTGCAGAGAAAAGGAAACGAACTACGTCGGTTATCTGAAGGATCTGGCTCTTGCTACTGAGACGGGAAGGGAAGTCATCAAGCGCGGTGAAGTTACCGTCAGCGAGGATAAATCTAACTATTCTTACCGCTATGACACCTACTATGGCGTAGGCTTCGGTAAGTACAAGATCATCTCTCAGGCCGAGTTTGATGATATCCAGAGATATCAGAACGAAACGGGCAAGCAGGTTCTGTACCCCGTCGTTAAGTTCGCCGACAGACCTACACTCGAGAAGAACAAGTACGACGCGAATATCTACTACAAGGTTGAAAATCCCAATGTATCGACGCTTCGTCCTAAGCTGGACAAGAACGGCAACATCATCCCCAATTATTGGAAATATGATGTTTCTGAAGAGAACAATTTGATCCCGGAGTACAACTCCCTTCGTATCGAAGGCGAGAACGGCATCCAAGAGGACGGCAAGCAGTACTTCTATGCCTACGGCCGTAAAGTCGACGGCGGTATCGAGGTCAGAGCCGAGTACTACGAGTACTATACCTACCAGCATACCGAGGTGAAGAAGGACGGCATCGAGGAGCCTCTCTTTATATTCGGTACTACGTTGGATGGTAAGGACATCTTCGCGTGCTTGGCCTACGGCGCAAGATTTTCCTTTGTTTTCGCGTCTGTTGTCGCTATCGTTAACTTCATCGTCGGCGTGATCTGGGGCTCGATCTCGGGCTACTTCGGCGGTAAGATCGACCTCGTGATGGAGCGCTTTTCCGAGATACTCGGTTCCGTGCCGACCATCATTGTCATTACCCTGCTCAAATACCATATGGGATCAACCAGCCAGGCACTCGTCTTGTTTATCGCATTCTTTGCGAC
Source organism: Clostridia bacterium (assembly GCA_017456905.1). Lineage (GTDB taxonomy): Bacteria > Bacillota > Clostridia > Oscillospirales > CAG-272 > CAMEON01. Next base: position 7,673 of record JAFTIL010000007.1, on the reverse strand, counting down.
AGGATGGATCGGCATGGCAGGCAGAACACGTATGCAGTTCTACCGCTTCAAGAACCAGGAGTACGTCCTGGCCGCCAGAACTCTGGGCGCCAGCGACGCGCGGATCATGTTCAAGCACATCTTCCCCAACGGTCTCGGCACCATCGTGACCAGCGTAGCCCTCGTCATCCCCTCTATGATCTATTCGGAGACCAGCTTTACCTACCTGGGTATCATCAACCTGGAAGCCGGTAACACCACCAGTGTGGGTACGTTGATCGCCGCAGGACAGCAGTCCATCATGGCAAACGCCGGATACGTGGCATTCTTCCCCTGTATGTTCTTGGTTCTTTTGATGCTCAGCTTCAACTTGTTCGGTAACGGATTGCGTGACGCGTTCAACCCGTCGCTCAGAGGATCGGAGGATTAAGTATGAATAAAGAAGTAAAATTATCAGTCAATAATCTGAGGATCTCCTTCCGTACAGACGCAGGTAAGGTACAGGCAGTACGCGATATTTCTTTCGATCTTTACAAGGGCGAAACCCTTGCCATCGTTGGAGAATCGGGTTCCGGTAAGTCGGTCACCTCCAAGGCGATCATGGGTATTTCCGCGGTGAACTCCATTCATGAGGGCGGCGAGATACTCTATGACGGACAGGATCTCATTCGTATTCCCGAGGAGGAGATGCACAAGCTTCGCGGCGATAAGATCGCCATGATCTTCCAGGATCCTCTGTCCTCCCTGAACCCCATCATGCGCATCGGTAAGCAGATCACCGAGGCCATGCTTCTCAAGAACAAGGCAAACCGCAAGGAAGGCCGTGTGACCTTTAATAAAACGCTGGTGACCCTGTCCTCGATGATGAAAATGGCGCTTTCCGCAAATCCCAGTGCGCGGGTCTCTGTCGCGGAGGTCGATCAGTATATCAAGACCTTTGACGCTTTTAACATCCGGGCCATCGAGCTGGAGAATAGCTACAACGACGCACGTACTGCCGCTGAGGAAATGATCGCGGCTATCGAGGATCTTCTTTTCATGACCGAAAAGAACCAGAAGGTGGACGTTGTCGCAACCCTGAAGCTCATTTCCCGTAGACTCGGAGAGATCAATGACAAGTACTTCGTCGCCAATAACGCCGAGATTCTTAAGGCTCACGCCGTCGCTCTGGAGAAGGTCAAGCGCGCCGAAAAGAAGAAAGTTAAGATCTCGGATTCGGTGAAGAAGATCGCGGGTACCGGTGTATCCAAGAAAAAAGCATCCCCCGAAACGGTAGCCGTGCTGGAGGAACTGAAGAGAACTGCCCAGGATATGCTTGCACAGCCTCAGTACAATTTCTTCCGTATCGGTTACTACGTGTATAAGCATCCTGAGACCGATCTGAGCCGGATGTCCGCCGACGAGGCGAACGAGATGGCGTTCCAGTTCCTCAATAAGGACTTTTTGGATTCCTTTATCGCTCTTGAAAAAATCGCGGTTCAGTATTCCTTCCAGGGGGCGCTCAGAAATAAGAAGGACGCGATTGTCGCACTTCAGAAAGCAATTGATTTCTTCAAAGCGGGAGGCTTTACCGAGCAGGGAGCCGAGGCCATTTGTAAAAGCGTAAACAGAAGCGTTCTTGCAGCGATCGATCCTCTTGCGGTTATCAAGGATAATGTGGCGTACACCTTCGGCGGCGCACTTGAGAGAGAAGTGGAGAAGTACTTCTTCTATATCAAGAATAACCCCAAGGAAGAGGCTCGTTTCGCGCGTCAGACTGCCAAGAGAGAGGCTTTGCTTGCCAAGGGTAAGAAGGTTGACTGGAAGATCATTCCTAAGTCAGTCATTGAGCCCGAGGTACAGATCGAGTCTATCGTTTCGGTCCTCAAGCGCGTGCTGGCCAGATTTGAGGCCGACGTAGCCGCCGCTGACAGCTTTGACGCTGATAAGCGTTGTATCGAGATCATCGATTACCTCAAGGAAAAGGCATCCCAGGTTGTCTATACTCTGACCCCTCGGATCGCAAAGGAAAAGGCGATCAAGCTCATGGAAGAGGTTGGTATTCCCGAGGCGAGAATGCGTTACAGACAGTACCCCTTTGAGTTCTCGGGTGGTATGCGTCAGCGTATCGTAATTGCCATCGCCCTTTCGGCGAACCCCGATATCCTGATTTGCGACGAGCCTACAACGGCGCTGGACGTGACCATCCAGGCTCAGATCCTTGAGCTGATCAATAAACTGAAGCGCGAGCATAACCTGTCGATTATCTTTATCACCCACGATCTCGGTGTCGTTGCAAATATGGCGGACAGAATTGCCGTTATGTATGCAGGTAAGATCGTCGAATACGGTACGGCAGAAGAGGTATTCTATAATCCTCAGCATCCCTACACCTGGGCGCTGCTTTCCTCTATGCCTGACCTGGATACCAGCGAGAAGCTGGATGCCATCCCCGGCACACCCCCGAATATGATCTATCCTCCCGTTGGAGACGCGTTTGCGGAAAGAAACAAATATGCCATGGAAATCGACTTTGAGATGCAGCCTCCTTTGTATGAGGTTTCTCCTACACACTATGCTGCAACGTGGCTGCTTCATCCCAACGCACCCAAGGTGGAGGTTCCCAAGATCATTACCGAGCGTATCAAGCGAATGAAAGAAAGAGGAGGCAACCATGGAGAATAATCGTGAAGTATTGTTAAAAGTGGACCACCTTTGCCAGTATTTCCGCTTGGGACGTAAGGATCTTAAGGCTGTTGATGACGTAAGCTTTGAGATCCACAAGGGTGAGACCTTCGGCCTTGTAGGTGAGTCCGGTTGCGGAAAAACAACCACGGGTCGATCCATCATTAAGCTCTATAACATTACCTCGGGTAACGTATACTTCAAGGGTCAGAGAATCGGTGCGGGAACACGTTCCTACAAGGACGCGATCAAGCAGGCGAAAAAGGATCTTGACGCTGGAAAGATCCCCTCGCAGGAGTATGAGGCCATCGTGGCCAAAAACCGCGCACTGATCAGGGATGCTAAGTTGGATAGTAAGGCGGTGGACAAGGAGTATGCCGCCTCCCTCGTGAAAGCGCTGGAGGCCGAGTACGCCGAGAAGATTGCCGCCGCGCAGGGCGACGCCGAGCAGCTTAAGGCACTCAAGAAGGAATTCACGAATAGAATTCGCGTAGCCAAGAAGAGCAGACTGATCACCCAGATCCAGATGATCTTCCAGGATCCCATCGCTTCTCTGGATCCCCGTATGACCGTGCGTGATATTATCGCCGAGGGACTGGTGATCAACGGTGTCACCGACAAGGAGTATATCAATCAAAAGGTCTATGAGATTCTCGAAACGGTTGGTCTTGTGCGTGAGCACGCAGACCGCTATCCTCACGAGTTCTCGGGCGGTCAGCGTCAGCGTATCGGTATCGCAAGAGCCGTGATCATGCAACCCGAAATGATTATCGCCGACGAGCCTATTTCCGCACTTGACGTGTCCATTCAGGCACAGGTCATCAATCTGCTGAACGACCTGAGAGAGCGTATGGGACTGACCATTATGTTCATCGCCCACGACCTGTCGGTAGTAAAATACTTCTCGGACAGAATCGGTGTTATGTACTTCGGAAAGATGGTTGAGTTGGCTGATTCGGAGGAGCTTTTCAAGAACCCTTTGCATCCTTATACAAGATCGCTTCTTTCCGCCATTCCGTTGCCCGATCCCGTATATGAGAAGCAGCGTACAAGAATTCATTACAACCCCATCGCAGAGCACGATTATTCGGTCAATGCTCCCTCGTTCCGCGAGATCTCTCCCGGACACTTCGTATACTGCAACGATGCTGAAGAGGAAAAATACAAGCAGATGCTCAAGTAACAGGACGGATGGTTATCTACAGTGAAACAGGAAAACAAAGTAAAGCTCATAAAATATGCTGTTTGTTTCGGAGTCGAAGTACTCATCGCGTTTTTGGTGATCTGGTCCAAGGGCTTTTTCACCCATAGCGCGGCGGTAAATCTTCAGATCTTAGCAGACGCGTTCTTCGTTTCGGGCGTGCTCATGACGCTTTTTGCCGGAATGCTTTTCGTCAGCGGCGAGGGCGCACTCATTGGCATTGGCTTCGTTCTCAGAAACGTCGTGCTTGCTTTTCTACCCATGGGCAGAGCCAGACATGAACGATATGCCGATTACCGCGCACGTAAGCTCAGCGAAGCCAAAAAGCGCGAAAACAGCAGTATCGTTGTCACCGGGCTTTCTTTCCTGTCCATTGGTGTTATTCTTACGGTTATTTGGTATGTGAAGTTTTATAACGTATAAGATTGGGGCTGAGGCAAATGTGTAGCGATTATGCATTTGCCTCAGTTTTTATTTATGCTACACGGGTTAATAAAGAAAAATCCGAACCCCGCCATCGTGTGATAGGGTTCGGATTTTTGCTGTTGTCCTTCGCTATTGGGAGGCCGACGCTGTCGGCTATACGTGTGATAAACAAAAAGCAAGCAGTAGCTACACCCGATATTTGGGTGCAGGCACTGCCTGCTGGTACGGGTAACAGGACTCGAACCTGCACGAATGAACATCAGATCCTAAATCTGACGCGTCTACCAATTCCGCCATACCCGCAAAACAATAAATATTATATCACACAAGCTTTTGTTTGTCAAGGCACAAAAAAGAAAAATAAAGCGCGTCTGAGGCCTTAGTGAATTCCCAAAGTAAAATTGATTTGCTCAAAAACTTGAAATCCTCTTGACATGACAAGGATTTATCTGTTATAATATCCGTAGTGCTTTTTGTCGAAAATAATTGGGAGGAAAACACACTATGAAAAAGTACAGCGTGCTCTACAACCCCAAATCGGGCAACGGCCGCAGCGCCACCGAGGTCCACAACCTCGAAAAGCTTTGGCCCGATGCCGAATTTTTCTATACAGACATTACCAAGCTTGAAGATGTTTTGGGTTTTGTCGTTGCCGTTCCGAAGGATACGGGCATCATTCTGGCAGGTGGTGACGGAACCATCAATCACTTTATCAACGACATGGGTGGCAAGGATCCCGGACGCGAGATCCTTTACTACGCTACGGGTACGGGAAACGATTTCCTCAATGATATCGGCGTGACTCATGGAGATCCGCCCTTCCGTCTCAATGATTATATTGTAAATCTTCCCGTGGTTTATGTCAATGGCCTCGAGAAATATTTTCTGAACGGCATTGGCTATGGCATTGACGGCTACTGCTGTGAGGTGGGCGACAAGATCCGTGCAACCTCGGACAAAAAGGTCAATTACACGGCTATTGCTATCAAGGGCTTGCTCTACGGCTATCACAGAACTTGTGCCGAGATCACCATCGATGGCATAAATAAGACCTACGAAAAGGTCTGGCTGTCTCCTACCATGAAGGGAAGATACATCGGCGGCGGTATGATGATCGCCCCCCAGCAGGATCGCAAGGCCAAGGATGGCGCTGTTTCTCTGATGGTTATGCGGTGTCCCAGTAAGCTTAAGACCCTCATGCTCTTTCCCTCCATTTTTAAGGGCGAGCACGTCAAGCACACCGAGGTGGTGGATATCTTCCAAGGCTATGACATCCATGTGAAATTCGACCGCCCCACCGCTCTGCAGATCGACGGCGAGACTGTGCTGAACGTACTGGAATATACCGTCAAAGCCCCTCGCCTTGCACAGGCCAAGGCAGAAGAAAAAGAGACGGCAGGTGCCGTCTGAACCCCAGATCATCAAAGAGCGTGCTTCCGAAAGGAAACACGCTCTCTCTTTTTTTATTCTTCCTCTTCATCTTGCTTTTTGGGGGCTGTCAGCTTACCCAAAAGCATGATGGTCAGAATGATGACACCGATGACCAGGAATATACCGATCATGCCGGCCCCCATATACTTGAGGTTTTCAATAAAGGCTTCCGGACGGAAGCCACCGCCAACGATTTGGTTGACAGCATCGGTCACGGTCTCGGTTACCGCCTCACCCGCAGTGCCTACAGCTTCGGTTATCGCCTCGGTGATCTGCTCGGTGGTGGCATTTGTCATCGTCTCGGACAGATTCGTTAGAGCGAAAAATTGATTCAAAAGATTCATGACAAATCCTCCTTACATAAAGAAGCTGAGGATGAGACCGCCTGCGATAACGGAAGCGATCTGACCCGATACGTTAACACCGATGGAGTGCATGAGCAGGAAGTTCTGAGGATCCTCCTTCAGACCCATCTTGTGAACGATACGACCCGACATGGGGAAGGCGGAGATACCTGCTGCACCGATCATAGGATTGATCTTCTTTTCCTTGGGCAGGAACAGGTTCAGAAGCTTGGCAAACAGCACGCCGCCTGCGGTGTCCACGATAAAGGCTACTAGACCCAGACCCAGGATCAGGAGAGTTTCCCACTTGAGGAACTGATCGTAGCGCATGGTGGTGGCGATGGAAATACCCAGGAAAATGGTGATGAGGTTTGCCAGCACCTTCTGTGCGGTCTCGGAAAGGGAGTCCAGCACGCCGCACTCGCGGATCAGGTTACCGAACATGAGAAAGCCTACCAGCTCCACCGAGGAGGGGGCGGCGATGCCTGCGATGACGGTGATGACGATGGGGAACAGGATACGGGTGGTCTTGGTCACGTCCTTCTGCTGGTAAGGCATACGGATCATGCGCTCCTTCTTGGTGGTGAGCAGCTTGATCACAGGAGGCTGGATCAGGGGCACCAAGGCCATGTAGGAATAAGCGGCGACCATGATGGCCGACATATACTGAGAATTAAGCTTGTCTGCAACCACGATGGCAGTAGGGCCGTCTGCGGCACCGATGATGGCGATAGAAGCAGCGTCCTTGATGTCAAAGAACATGGAGGCCATGCACAGGGTAAAGAAGATACCGAACTGAGCCGCCGCGCCGAAGATCATCAGCTTGGGATTGGAGAGCAGAGGACCGAAGTCGATCATGGCACCGATGCCGATGAACAAAATGAGAGGGAAGAGCTCGGTGGCGATACCTGCTTCATAGAGCTCTTGCAGAGCAGGGAGGTCACCGATGACGGGGAGGTTGACGAGGATGGCACCGAAGCCGATGGGGAGCAACAGGGTGGGTTCCATTTCCTTCTTGATGGCCAGGAAGATGAGCACACCGCCAATGACCCACATGGCGAGCTGTCGGAGATCGAAACCCGAGGGGATCAGACCTTGAAGTAATTCGAGGATTTCCAAAATACACACGACCTTTCATAGTAAGATTAAAAAAGCACATACAAAATTATTATACCATAGTAAGAAAATAATGTCAATCGAATGGCTCAAATCCTTCGTTTCAATTCTCGGAAATATCTGTGAACTGTTTATGAATGATGCGAGAAAGTGTTGTTTGCGGGCAGTGCCCGCCCCCAATACCGGGGAGGTTCAACCTGTGCGTGCTTCATCACGCGACGGATTATATAACGGTAAATTGTTGTTTATCTTACTAACTTTTCTTCCTACAGCGGAAGAAAAGTTACAAAAGAAGCGCCGCTCAAGGGAGAAGCATCTCCCTTGAGAAACCCTCTCAAAGTGACGCTCGCCGCCTTCGGCGGCAACAGCGTGTCACGAGCCTCCATACCCATTGCCTCGCCCCCACGGCGGAGCGCCTCGGGGCTCATCGACGTGTTGGTTACTATTGGCAAATTGGTATGATCGTTTTCGCTTTTCATCGCAGAGTTGGAACTACAGTTCTGACTGTTCGA
>JAFTIL010000006.1 GCA_017456905.1 Clostridia bacterium | reverse complement strand
TCCATGATGAACAGCTCGTAGTCGTAGTCCCCGAAGGCCATGTCGTACAGGCGGGAGCCGCCGTTTTCGTGATTCCATTGGAAGCGCAGGTGCTTTGCGTGGTGGGGATTCTCCGCAGTCAGCAGGGTGACGGGGTGATCCTTTGCGTGCTTGGTCGGCCAGCCGAGGGAGGTGTAATACTCCCTTTCGGTGGGAAAATCACGGCGGGTGACGGTCAATCCCTTGGCGGTGAGCATGGCCGCCGACTCTTCAACAGTCATGGCGTCAATCCTCCATCAGGGTATAGGCGAACATCTCGTAGTGGAGCTTGTCCCCCACGTCCACCCCTGCGGGCAGGAGGGCTAAGGCGATGTAGATATCCTTTTCGGGGTCGCTTTCTCCGATTTCGCGGAGATCCACCTCTCTGAGGTAGGCGTACTCGCCTTCGATTTTGACGAGGATGTAATCCTTGGGTTCCATGGGGCATAGATCTCCTTTCGGGAAGGTTTTCTTTATTATAGCATGGGAAAGGGCGGTTGTCAAGGAAAAAGAAGGCTCCCCTCCCATGGGGAGAGGAGCGTTGGTTCATTTCTTATATACGAAAAACTTTCTCGCCAGGTAGTTCCAAATGAATACGATGACCGTGGCTGTAATGCGGAACACGGGATAATTGCCCGGCAGGAGATAGGAGGTGCCTGCCCACACGATGAGGTAGGACATCCCAAGACCCATAGCACCAACCAAAAAGTGACCGAAGAACTCGCCGCCCTTGGTTTTGGCGCGGGCTTCCTTGGTGCCGAACACGAAAGCGCGGGACAGAAGGAAGTTGGTGGTCAGTCCTCCCGCAAAGCCCACCGTGGTGGCGATGATATACACGATCTGCTCGTGGATGGAGGGAAGGGTATTGCTGACCAGCCACTCCGTTCCGAAGGACAGGCACCAGTCCACCACCGTGGCGATGCCACCCACAAACAGATAGCGGAAGAACTGTAGAAAGCCGTTGTCGGTGGGGTCAAGGAAGATGGCCCTGAATTTGCCTTGCTTCAAAAGGCTGAAAAACTCTTTCATGTCAATCCTTGTCCTCTTTGGAAGCCTTTTTCTTGCCGATCTCAATGCTGATAGGAGGCTTGTATTCTTTCTTGGGAATTTCTTTGACGGTCACGTCGTGGAAATCCTCGGAGGCAGGAGTGGGAGCCATTTCCTCGTTGACCTCTGCGGATTTTTCCTCGTGGTAGGACTTCTCGGTGTTTACGCTCCACACGGCGGTTTTGTCAGTGCTACCCGCAAGAATGCCGCGAACGGCCTCGAAGGAGGTGGCCATGGAGTGATCCATGTTGTTGTAGCGGTGCTGACCGTTGCGGCCCACGCACCAGAGGTTTTCGTAGGTGTTGAGGTATTCAATGAGTTGATCCATTTGGTCGTAGGTGTCAAAGTAAGCGGGGTAAGCCTTTTTGACGCACTCCTTGTGGGAGTCCAGCACGTTTTCGGGAGAGGTGATGACACCCATTTTGATAAGCTCTGCCACACCCAGGTTGACCCAGGCTTCTTCGGACATATTCCAATAATCGTCGCCCTCGGAGCAGAAATATTCCAGGCCGATCCACACGTACTTCTCGGGATCGGAGACCATGTAAGGCGACCAGTTGTTGAAGATCTGAATACGTCCCAGTTTGACCCCTGTATCCTGTACGTAGATCCAGCAATCGGGAACAATGTTGTTCAGGGTCTTGAGGTCGGTGGTGTTGACCAGGTTCAGCTTGTCAAGGAGCAGACCTACGGTGACAAAATCACGATAGGGCAGACCGTTTGCAATATAGGCGATATCTTCGGGAACTTCGGGAAGACCCGCTACTAGATCCTTCACGGGCATGGAGGAAATGATGATATCCGCACCCATGCGGCAGGCTTTGCCGTTTGCCTCGGTGTAATGAACGCCGGTGATCTTGCCGTCCTCCACGTCGAAGCGTGTTACGTGGCAGCCCTTACGGATCTCTCCGCCCATGGCCTCAACCTCAGCGGCGGCTGTTTCCCAAAGCTGACCGGGACCAAACTTGGGGTAGGAGAAGGACTCGATGAGGGAGGTCTCCACCTGTGCTTGCTTCTTGCCAAAGGCCTTGGAAGCCATGTCCTTCAGCACGGCGCGGATGGAAAGCCCCTTTACGCGCTGAGCGCCCCAGTCAGCAGAGATCTCGCTGGGATGGCGTCCCCACAGCTTTTCCGTATAGCCCTCAAAGAACATAGAGTAAAGCTGACGGCCGAAACGATTGATATAGAAGTTCTCCAGGGAATCCTCGGGGAGTTTTTTGACGGTGGAGCCAATGTAGCTGAAGCCTGCCTTGGCGGTGGTGCCGAGACCCATGTTTTTGATGGTGTTGGCGTTCATTTTGACGGGGTAGTCAAAGAATTTTTTGTTGTAGTAGATGCGGGATACGCGATTTCTCGTGAGCATGACGCGGTCGCTTTTGTCGGGGTCGGGGCCTCCTTCGACAAGGGGGACCTCGCGGCCCAGCACCTTATCGTCATAAGCGGGAGCGCCTTGACGAGGCATGAGGGCATCCCACCAGGCATTGACCTCGGCATCCTTGGAGAAGAAGCGGTGGCCGCCGATATCCATGCGGTTTCCACCATGACGGACAGTGCGGGAAATACCGCCGATCTCCTGAGATTCTTCCAGGATGACCACCTGATATTCGTCGGATTTTTTCAGCAGCTCAAAGGCGGCGGTGATGCCGGCAGGACCGGCACCAATGATGATGACTTGTTTTTTCATGGCGTTAGCAGTCGGAGAACGTCCGATTCCTTTCTTTATTTCGTGGGGACTTCCAGCACAGGGAGACATCCCGTATACAGCACGGTGGAGATCACACAGGTGGTCAAAACGGCGAGAGCGACGACGGCGAGGATGATACGGGCGGGGAGCTTTTTCTTGGTGCTTTCCCACCAGAAGCCCAGGCCCAGCCCGCCGTAGAGCAGGACGGGGGCAATATAGCGGAAATGAATGGTGCAGGTCATGGGGTAATCATCGCAGAACTTGACGAAATTCCCCACCAGCAACAGGCAGGCAAAGGCGATGAATCCGCGGAGCAGGGGAGATTGTTTTTTGGCGCTGATGAGCCCCCACAGAGTCAATGCTGTCAGCAGGAAAAAGAGACCGAGGGTCACCACCATGAGGACTTGTCCCATGAGACGTTGCCTGTCCGTTTCCCAAAGCAGGGCGTTGTCATCGAACAGAGCGGTACGCAGGGTCTGCGACCAGATGTTGTGGTCGGGGTTAGGCTTAGACCAGGAGGCATCCAGGCGGATAAAGTCTGATAGCGCGGGCAGACCGAAGCGTTCTGCTATGGTAAAGCCCGACACGTTTTGTCCTGAAGTGGCGGGGAGCGCCTGGACGTAGGTGAGGGGGATATCGTACAGCCATTTGTTGCGGATACCCCAGAAAAGCCCCGTGGGAACGCAGATGCAAAGGAAGGTGGCGAACTGCTTGATGTAGTCCAGCCACTTTTTGTCCTTGAAGAACCGTACCGCGAAGAGCAGCGCCACGGGAGGTGCGATGAGGGCCACGGTGAGCTTGGTCATCATGCCGAGACCGATGCACAGGGCGAGATAAACAATGGTCTTTTTCTTGGGCTCACGATACCAGCACACGGCGAAGTACACCGCCCAGACCGTGAACATAAAGCTCATGGCATCGTTGTTCAGCGCCAAAGAAAGGTAGGACAGGGTAGGGTGGAAGGAGACCAGGGTCGTGCCGATGAGCAGGGGGACACCTTTGATCTCAAAAAGCTTTAAGATTTTGTAAACGCCGATGACGGACAGGAAAATGGCCACACAGGGGAGGTACTGGGTCAACTCCCAGGCTTGGGCGTCGGGGATACCCAGCATATGGAAGAAGCCTACCACGATGGCGGCACAGGTGTGAAAGAAGGGGGGATTGTAAAAGGACCAGCGCGAGGTGGGATTGAAGTTGGGGAGTGCCATCTCGCGGGCGATGTACTCGATATATCCCAAATGCCCCGAGCCCAGCTTTTCCGAGCCGAGACCCGTGACGTAGCCCAGATCGTGCTTGGAGACGTTATAGGGGGTCAGGTGGGTATAATAAAGCCGAAGGATAAAGCCTGCGGCGATGATGATAAAACAAAGGAGAGGAAAATAATCGCGGGCTTTGACCTGATCCAAAAGGGGGACCGACGTTTTTTTAGCCGATGCGGAAGATGAGCGAGCCACGGATAAACTCCTTTCTGTCCGATTGTATCGAACACAGCGTATAATCTATTATATTATACCACAAATAAAAGCTTATTGCAAGAGGTCACGGGAAAAATGTACGCGTTACTGCGAAAATATCGTGTTTTTGGCAAGGAGAGGGGGCGCTTGGTTATTCCGAAAATGTGTTTGCCGTCGGCATCCGATTTGATTTTCTTGTTGGCGACCATATGATGATTCTCTGCGAACAAGAAAATAGTAGAAAAATACACTGTTTTTGTATTATCTTCATTTCAATGTTAAAAACTTGTTGCGATTACCAAAAAAGTATGTTATAATAGAGTTGGAAACCATTTAAAGAGTCGGAAATATCAAAAGCAGGCGAATACGCAACTTAAAACTTTCAATAGGGGGGCAACATATACCAATGAAAATGACGTTCCGATGGTACGGTGAAGGGAACGACCGTATCAGCCTATCCGATATCAAGCAGATCCCCGGTGTGACGGGGATCGTGTGGGCGCTCCACCACAAAATGCCCGGTGAAATCTGGGATGAGTCCGAGATCGCCGAGGTCAAGCGTCAGCTGGACGAGTACGGCTTCAACATGGACGTGGTGGAGTCAGTCAATGTCCACGATGACATCAAGATCGGCCTGCCTACCCGTGACGGGTACATAAAAAACTATAAGACCACCATCCGCAACCTCTCCAAATTCGGGGTCAAGGTGATCTGCTACAATTTCATGCCCATCTTCGATTGGACACGCTCCAATTTATTCCACCCCGTAGGCGACGGCTCCACCGCGCTGTTCTACGAGAAGAACATGATCCAGGACGATTACAACGCCATGGCCAAGTACATTCTGGACTTCACCGAGAAGTACCATATGTCCTTCCCGGGCTGGGAGCCCGAGCGCATGGGAAGGCTTGACGAGCTGTTCAAGGCTTACGAGGGCATCGACCACGAAAAGCTGTGGGCGAATCTGAAATATTTCCTGGAGGCCATTATGCCCACCTGCGAGGCGTGCGGCATCAAAATGGCCATCCACATGGACGACCCGCCGTGGGACATCTTCGGTCTGCCCCGCCTGCTGGTGGACGAGGCCTCCATCGACCGATTCCTCAAGATGGTGGATCACCCCTGCAACTGTCTGACCCTTTGCTCGGGCAGTCTGGGCGCCAACCCCGACAATAACGTGGCGGCCATTGTCCGTAAGCATTGTGACCGCATCGCCTTTGCCCACATCCGCAACGTGAAGCACTTTGAAAACGGCGACTTTTCCGAGGCCAGCCACCGCGATTGCGACGGGGACACGGGTATTCTGGACATCCTCAAGGCCTACCACGATTGCGGCTTTGAGGGCTACATTCGCCCTGACCACGGACGGCACCTGTGGAGCGAGGGTCCCGGGACGGTGAGACCCGGTTACGGCCTGTATGACCGCGCCATGGGCATTATGTATATGCTGGGCGTGTGGGATATGTTGGATAAGCTGGAGGAGAAGTAATCCATATCTATAATTTATCCGTAGGGGCGTTCTTTGAACGCCCGCGGGCGAACGTAGTTCGCCCCTACAAAATAATAACATAAAACGAGGTAAAAACCATGCTGAATCTTCCTTTGAATATAGACTACACCGATAAGGTGGTGGTCATCACGGGCGCGGGCGGTCTCATCTGCTCCGCCATGGCTCGTGCCTTTGCACAATCGGGTGCGAAGGTCGCGGCACTTGACCTGAATGAAGACGCCGTTAAGACTTTGGCCGACGAGCTCACCGCCGAGGGCTTTATTTGCAAGGGCTACAAGGTAAACGTCCTTGATCCCGAAATGCTGGCGGCTGTTCATGAGCAGGTAGTGGCCGACCTGGGCACCTGCGATATCCTCGTCAACGGTGCGGGCGGCAACAATCCCCGTGCAACCACCGACAACGAGTACCAGCACGAGGCCAAGGAGGGCGGGAAGTCCTTCTTCGATCTCTCGCCCGACGGCGTGGACTTCGTGTTCAAGCTCAACTTCCAGGGCACCCTCCTGCCCACCCAGGCCTTCGCCAAGGACATGGTGGAGAAGAAGGCGGGCTGTATCCTGAACATCTCGTCTATGAACGCCTACACCCCTCTGACCAAGATCCCCGCTTACTCCGCCGCCAAGGCCGGTATCTCCAACTTCACCCAATGGCTGGCCACCCATTTTGCGGGTACGGGCATCCGTTGCAACGCCATCGCCCCCGGATTTTTGGTGTCGGCGCAGAACTACAAGCTGCTGTTCAACGAGGACGGCACCCCCACCGCACGTTCCAACAAGATCCTGAACGGCACCCCCACCCACCGCTATCTGGATGCAACCGAACTGCTGGGCGCGACCCTGTTCCTCTGTGACGATCGCGCGGCTTCGGCCATCACCGGCGTGGTTCTGCCCATCGACGGCGGCTTCGCGGCTTATTCGGGCGTATGATCGAAGATACGAGATACGCATTGACGAAATAGGAAAGGATCGTAACAATATGGAAAAGTTTATCCCCGTGGTGGTCATCAAGGATTTGTCCGAGACAGACAAGATCCTGACCGCCCTCAAACACAACAACATCAACTGCGCCGAGATCACCTTCCGCACCGCCTGTGCCGCCGAGGCCATCGCTTATGCCGCGGCCAACTATCCCGACATGGAGATCGGTGCGGGGACGGTCGTCAACGCCGAGCAATGCGAGGCCGCGCTGGCCGCAGGGGCGACCTTTATCGTCTCTCCCGGCCTGTCTCCTGCTGTAGCAAAGATCTGCAACGAGCGGAATATCCCCTACTACCCCGGTTGCGTGACCCCCACCGAGATCATGGCGGCTCTGGAGCTGGGCATCACCACGGTAAAATTCTTCCCCGCCAATATCTACGGCGGTCTAAAGGCGCTCAAAGCCCTCTCCGCACCCTTCCCCCAGGTGAAGTTCATCCCCACGGGCGGCGTGGATCGCTCCAACATAGACGAATTTTTAGCCTTTGACAAGGTGGCGGCCATCGGCGGCAGCTTCTTCGTCAAGGAATCTCTTGAAAAAATGGAGGCAGACCAATGAGCAAAGTTGTCACCTTCGGCGAGATCATGCTGCGACTCGCCCCCAACGGCTATTACCGCTTCTTCCAAAATGATCAGATGCAGGCCACCTTCGGCGGCGGTGAGGCTAACGTGGCAGTGTCCCTGGCCAATTTCGGTCTGGACAGTACCTACGTTACGAAACTCCCTACCCACGCCATCGGTCAAGCTGCCGTAGATTCCCTGCGTTATTTCGGTGTGGACACCTCCAAGGTGGTCCGCGGCGGCGATCGCGTGGGTATTTACTATCTTGAAAAAGGCGCGTCTCAGCGCGGTTCCGTCTGCATTTACGACCGCGCCCATTCCGCTATTGCCGAGGCCAAGGCTACGGATTTCGATTGGGATGCCATCTTTGAGGGCGCCGACTGGTTCCACTTCACAGGCATCACCCCCGCTCTGGGCGGAGAACTGGTCAATATCTGTCTTGACGCCTGTAAGGCCGCAAAATCCCATGGCGTCAAGATCTCCTGCGACCTCAACTACCGCGGCAAGCTGTGGACGAGAGCCGAGGCAAGAGAGGCCATGACCAAGCTCTGCCAGTACGTGGACGTTTGCATCTCCAACGAGGAGGATGCCAAGGATGTGTTCGGCATTGAGGCTGAGAACACCGATATCTATGGCGGCAAGCTGAACCATGACGGCTACAAGTCTGTGGCCAAGCAGCTGGCCGACAAGTTTGGCTTTGAGAAGGTGGCCATCACTCTGCGTTCTTCTATCTCCGCCAGCGACAACGACTGGGCGGGTATGCTTTACGACGGCGAAAACTACTGCTTCTCCAAGTCCTATCACCTTCACATCGTGGACCGTGTGGGCGGCGGTGACAGCTTTGGCGCGGGGCTCATCTATTCCATCCTATCGGGCAAGGATCCCCAATCCGCTATTGAATTTGCCGTAGCCGCCTCTGCGCTGAAGCATTCCATCGAGGGTGATTTCAACCGTGTCAGTGTAACTGAAGTGGAAAAGGTGGCTGGCGGCGACGGATCGGGACGAGTTCAAAGATAAGATAAAAAACAAGCACCGACCGAAAGTGGATGAGCTGATCAAAAAGGGACACCGAGCGGTGCAAATGACGATATAGAGCTTCATCAGCATCTAATAAAGAAAAAAATCGGCAATGACGATACCCGATATTGGGGAACCGACACATCATTCACCACCGCTCCCCTTCGAGTCCTCTTGTGCTAAACCGAGTAAAAAAGCCAGTGAGTGCTTTTAAACTCCCTGGCTTTTTGGTGCAATTAATAAAGAAAAATCCGAACCCCACCGTCGTGTGATAAGGTTTGGATTTTTGCTATCGACACCCGATATTTGGGTGCCGACACTGTCGGCTGGTGCGGGCAAGAGGACTTGAGTCTCGTCGCTACGACGCAAAGCCGAGAAAATTTCGGCTTTGCTACGCTCCTCGGTCAGTCGCGGCTCTGACGTGCCACCGGCACGTCATTCACTACCGCTCCCCTTCAAGTCCTGTTCAAAGCCCATGCCAAACAGAAAAGGAGCATCTTACGATACTCCTTTTCTGTTTGGTGCGGGCAAGAGGACTTGAACCTCCACCGAGTTGCCCCGACTAGAACCTGAATCTAGCGCGTCTGCCAATTCCGCCATGCCCGCATATTCCGCCGCGAAGGCAGAAACCTTCGCAACGGATGGTATTATAGCACATTCTTTTTTGTTTGTCAAGACTTTTCCGAAAATTATTTTTTACACATACCGACTGATGATTTCATCCTGGGTCTCGCTATCGAGCTGCACAAACTGAATGCTGTAGCCTCCCACACGGACGGTAAGATCTCCGTGGCGGTCGGGATGACACTTGGCGTCCAGAAGATCGTCCTTGTTGGCAGTGGTGATTTGCGCCATGCAGCCACCGTGAGTCAGGAACGTTTTGATTGTCGCCGACACACTTGCGCGGAGGACGGGTGTAGCCAGCATGCGCGTGGTCAGGATGACATTCAGGGTCGTACCGCCCACGCCCTTTTCCATGGGAAGCTTTGCAACCGAATTGAGCATGGCGGTCAGTCCGTTCTTATCTGCTCCGGGACGTGGGCCCATGGAGTTGCCAAGCGGTTCTCCTGCAAAGCGTCCGTCCGGGAAAGCACCGAGCGTCTTTCCGTACGCAATGCCCGCTGTCAACAGCGAACAAGCGCCCGTGTAGACCCCGCCACGCCCCGATTGGTACTTGGCGATCTCATCCCAGTAAAGCGTCAGCACGCGAACAGCCATTTCGTCAGCCTCGGGGTCATCGTTGCCGAACTTGGGAGCGGCGTTGAGAAGCATCTGACGCTCTCGCTCGTAGCCCTCGAAATTAGCATTCAAAGCTGCCAGGAGGGTTTCATTGGTCATGCGTTTTTCATCATATACCAGTTTTTTGATCGCGGTCAACGCATCCGCAGTGGCGGCCAGTCCCGCAGTCTCAATGACACCGTAGCCGTAGATAGGTCCGCCTGCGTCATGAGAAATGCCGCGCTCCAGGCAACCGTCGGTAAAGATACCTTTAAGTAGCTTGGCGTGGTTGGTGGCGCGGATCTCTTGTCCTACACGGCAGAGATAACAATGTACCTCGGTGAAGAATTTCATCTGGGTCACAAAGCCGTCAAACAGCTCGTCAAAGGTCTCGCATTCGTCAAAGGGCTTGGTAACAGGCCCCAGCTGCGTGGTGCGATCATGCGTCGCCTTGCCTCCCAGCATGGCGATTTCAAGGATCTTGGCAAGGTTCATCGAGCCATCCTCGCAGCCCGTGTTGCTCTTGCCGGGCACCTCGATCTCCTGGCAGCCAAGAGTCGCGTAATTGCGTGCATCCTCCAAGGTCACGCCCAGCTTCAAAAGACCGGGGATCACCGTCTCGTCGCTGACCACGGTAGGATCGCACATTCCTTCAGCCCACAGAGTAGATGCTAAAAGGAGCAGATCTGCCGGAGTCTGCTCGCCAACGCGCACCACCATGCGGGGATGCGTATCGTGAATGTTGCGCAGTACCTGCAAAAACAGATAGGAAAGCTCGTTGGTGGCATCGCTGCCGTCCTCGGGGCGGCAGCCGCCGATTGTGGTGTTATGTGCACCGCATTCCCAGATTTTGAACATCAGAGAGGTGATGGATTCCTCGGGGGAGATCACGTCACCGTGCTTACGGGAGTATTCGTAGAAGGGGTAGAGGAACTGATCTACGCGGCCAAGGCAATCCACCCAATCCCACAAGGACAAAAGCCAGGTCAGCTGCACGGCCTGATACAGAGTCACGGGAGGCTTGTGTGCAACGTGTGCGCAATTGGTCGCAATCTCCTTATAATACTGCTTTTGCGTCGGGTCAGATTCTTGTGCGGCAAGCTCTGCTGCGTGATGGGCGTATTGCTCCATGTGAGCGGACATACCGCGCACCAAAATGCGGTTTGCCTCGTAGAAGTTGGCCGTTTCTTGGTCACGGATGTTTTGGGCAGCATATCTGTCGATGATATCAAGCATACCGTCCAATCCGTTTGAAAGCAGCGTTGTGTAGTTGGGGATGGTGTGCCCTTGATAGCCACCCGCGTTGAACATCCCTTCGCGGCCAAGCGCGTTGTAAATTTCTTCGGTGAGCATGGCGTGACCGGCTTTGTGGATGTGGCGGTAGTCCAGAGGTGTCATACGGTCGTAAAGAGCGTCCAGTCGGGCGCGCTCGGTTTCCGGATAACTGCTGTCCTCTAATGGGTGCGCCAAAAAGCGGATGCCCCAGCTGAAATGCTCCATGGCGGGATAGATGGGTCTTGTAATGCCCACCACCGCCTCGTGGGGATAAATGACGACGGGCAGGGTCAGCCAGGAGCGCACGATGGCGTGCGCAAGCGTGATGACGTAAGGCGCATCCGGCATTTCCTCAAACACGTCGGCAAAGGGGTCGCGCCCGTCGCGGGGAATGGGCTCTATAAAGGTATCCTCACGGGCATTGCGCAGACGCAGACGGGGATGGATATCTGCTTTGACCGCCTCCATGCGGTCGGTGAAAATGAGTTTTTCTTGCGTGTTATACATAATGGCTCCTTGGTGTGGTAATAACCTATCCTATCGAAACTTCAATCCGTCCTCCGCATCTTTCTTGCACGTTGCGCACGAACGCCTCTGCAAGGGCATGATCCTCTGTCTCTCCTTGATAAGAAAGGGGCATGCCCAGCTGCGCTGCCTTGGCAATGCCGAGACGGTGATAGGGCATGATCTGCACTTCCACGATGCAGGAATGGGAAAGGACGGTTCGCGCAATCCCTTCGGCATGATCGGCGTTGCGGTTAAAGGGGAGAAGAGGACAGCGCAAAATGACCTTAGCCCCGAGCGTGTTCAAAAGGGTCAGATGCTCCAGGATGGGGGTCTGCGGCACACCGCAAAGCTCGCGGTGCGCGTCATCGCCGGTTATTTTATAGTCAAATAAAAACAAATCGACATATTTGGCCATATCTGCAAGGATCTCGGTTTTACCAAAGCCCGAGGTCTCCACACAGGTGTGCAGCCCATGAGATTTTACGGATTTCAGCAGCGCTATGGCAAATTCACCTTGCAAAAGCGGCTCTCCTCCTGAAAGGGTCAGCCCTCCGCCGCTTTCAAGATAAACGGCTTTGTCCTTCAAAACTGTTTCCATGATCTCGTCTACGGTCACGACCTGCCCCACGGTGGTCAGCGCTCGGCTATAGCAGACCTCGGCGCACTTACCGCAGGAGATGCAGTGGTGACGGTCGTAAGTGTGAATGCCGTCCTTGATGGCGTGGCAATCAAAATCGCAAGCTTCTATGCAAGCACCGCAGCCGATGCAGCGCTCGGGATTATACATGATCTGCCGCGCGGAAGAAAGCCCCTCCGGGTTGTGGCACCACATGCACCGCAGCGGGCAGCCTTTGAAAAAGACAACCGTCCGCACTCCGGGGCCGTCAAACAGGGAAAAGCGCTGGATGTTGAAGATGGTGGCTGTCATGCGTCGTCCTCCGTTAATCCGTGCCAGACGACGTTAGGGTTGATGTCACGGCCAACCTGCAAGCCGCGCTCAACGGTATCAAGGCAAGTGTCAGCAACCACTTCGAAGTTTTCGTCACATGAGAACAGATAGAATGTGTGATCGTTGGGATAGACGCAAATGGCGAGGTAAGATATGTAATCGGCTACCGCCTGACCACCCGCCCAGTAGACCGCGCCAAAATCCCCCTTCTCGGTGTAGTAAAGCACCTTGGCGTTGTCCAGTTCTTTCGGAAAACTATGGAAGAGCTTGAAAACCGAACGAGTGTCAAGATCAATGAGAAAATCAGCTTTGGCTTGTTTATGATAGGGGATCTCCACAAAACCCAATTTTTCACAAAATACGGAGACGAAGCCATCCTCGTTGGCGACCGCAAAGATCTGTTCGGTGATAGACGTCAGCTCGGTACGGGTCAGTTTTCTTTTGCCGCACAACAGCTTGTCGTCTTTCCAGTATTCAATATGGATGAGCATGGGGGCTCCTTTCGTGTTCGATCTTTGCGCTTATTTTAGCATAAAAGCGAACGGATGTCAAGATTGCGTAGGGAGGATTGGTAGAGCAGATAAACCACACTTTATATCACCCAAGCAAAAAGAACACCGCCCTCGGGCGGTGTTCGTGTGATCATTCAAACAAGGTACATTCCTCGCAGACCCGCCATTCGCCATTCTCAAAATGACAGATGACGTACAAGGTTTTGCCATGGTTGATTTTAAAACCAAATTCCACGTCCTTGTAAGGCTCGCCGTCCTGGTCATATCCCGACATGGAGCTCACGCTGTTGAACTTTACGTCGTCCTCGTCGCTACCCGAGGCCTTAAAGGTATGGCTTTGGATGAGATATTCATAGGCCATTTGATATTCCTCTGTGCTTTTCTGGGCGTTGAGGGAGGAGGTAACAATAACGAAAACAAATGCGAAGAACAGGGCAATGGCACCCACGATGCACCCCACCAGCAGGGCAATCTTCTTTTTGCTCATGGGCGCGGGGGCCTGATAATTGTTGATCTTTTCGATGGGGCTGTCGTTGTTCGTGGGATGCTCCACAGCGTCCAGCTCCTTTTTGGGGATGACCACCGTGTGGGCTACACGGTCGCCAATGGAGGAACCTGAGACGAGCAGGATGATGGCGTCGAACTGCATGAAAGAGAGGAAGAGATTGCGGACGAACCGCTTGCCTGCTTTGGCGGGCTGTCCCGTTTGCTTATCCAGTACCACAAGCCCCATGATCCGTTTTCCGATGGAGCGGACAAAGATCAGGTCGCGCATGATGAAGACCGCAGGATATGCCAGTATGAGCAGAACGGTAGCAAAAATGATACCGGGATCGCCGGCTGCGACTTGTTCTCTGAATATCATCATCACCGCCATAACCAGAGTCATGACCGTAAGGCCGATGATGTTCCAATCCAGAAGCCATGCCACCAGGCGGCGGAGCTTGGCACTGGTGGTGGAGGCGGCGTCGATCTTCAGAAGATATTCATACCGCTCGTTGATGCGAGTGACAGCTTCGGGGTTTAGGGTTTCCTCGGGGATGTACTGTCCTGCCATCAGCTCCTCAGGACGGACGTCAAGGATCTGCGCCAGTCTGAAAAGCACTTCCACGCGGGGCTTGGAACTGCCGTTTTCCCATTTGGAGACCGCCGCAGGGGTGACCCCCAACTGCTGGGCTATATCTGCCTGTGTCAGCCCCTTCTTTTCTCGAAGAAAGCAGACGAAATTGCCAAAGTTGTAATCGTTCAAGATGTTGCTCCTTTCGGTGGAAATCGATATGATTATACGGCAAAAGGGGGCAAAAGTCAAGAAAAAACATATTGAATTTCAGTTGATATTGGTTTTCGGACGGTGTCATGTGACAGAATGAGACTTTTACGACGAAAAAGAACACCGCCCGAGGGCGGTGTTCTTGCCGTGATACAATCAAGTTTTATTTGCTTTTCTATGCCCTATCAAGGCCAGCACGCCGCACAGCACGATTGCCACCACCAGCGCGGCTAAAAAGATGCTCACATTAGGGACGAAGGAGGTGGTGCCGTCATTGTTTACAATGGTCTCGGCGTTGGAGAGAACCGTCTTGCCGATCCAGGGCCCCACCACACCGGGGACGAGGACCTGGGAGAAGATACGCACGCCTTGAAACATACCCGACTTGCCCACTGGGGTCAGCTCGCGGATCTTGGCACCGAACACCGCCATGCCCGCCAGGTACCCGCACATCATCAGCAGGGAACCCACGAACACAAGAGCGGTGGCCTTGAAGAAGAACAGCAGGACATAGCCTGCCATGAGCCACGCGAGGCTCAACCAAGACGAGAAGGAAAAGCCCTTTTTGTCGTAGACCTTGCCCCACAAGGCGGTGACCACCGAGGCCAGAACGATGGCAGGGGCCATGATGAACACGTAGTCCTTCATGCCAAGAGACACCTCGTAATACAGGATAAGATAGGGCATGAAGATTTGAATGGAGATGTTGAACAGGATGAAGGCGATGAGGTAGAGGTACAGGGACGGATTGGCCTTCGCCGTGGAGGGAAGGAACCCGTGGATGACCGTCTTGAAATAGCCCTCCTTGGCGGGCTCAAGGGCAGGCTCCTTGATGATGAAGCAACCCACGATACCTACCAGAATGACCACGCCGCCGATGATGGCGAAGATGTAGGTCCAGCTTTCTTCAAGGTTCAGATCAAAGAACATGAAGCCGCCGAAGACCGCGAGGATGGCCACCAGGGGCATCATGGCGTTGATACCCTCGGCACCGCCACGGTTGGTTTTGTCCGTGCTGTCGGTGAGCCAGGCGTTGAAGGCGGCGTCGTTGGCGGTGGAGCCAAAAAAGGTCATGATACAGTCAAGAACAATGACCAGCGACACGCCCACGGCCGCCGCAGAGGCCACCATGGGGAAAGCGGACTTGATCCAACCCTCTTTTAAAAAGATGAAGCAAAGAATGGAGATACCCCACAGGATGTAGCCACCCGAGATGAATACCTTTCTCTTGCCGATCTTGTCGGACAGCGCACCCATGAACACGGTGGTAAGGGTGGCGGCCACCGCGCTGGCGGCTACCATGGCCGAGATGTCGGCGGCGGAGGCGTTGAACATCTTGTAGATGAACACGTTGAGGTACATATTTTCCACGACCCAGGCGATCTGACCCACCAGGCTGAAAATAGTCAGGGCAATCCAAAAGCGGGAGGAGAGCTTTGTTTTCATAGGCGTGCGTCCTTTCTTGAGAGTATACTTCATTATACCATACCGCCCTTGTCTTGTCAATCGCCTCGTCTATGGTAGGGCAGGGAAACCCCGTGATTTTTGTCAACAAACCCCGACAGATGGCATATCATGGGAGTGAGCAGGTTTTCCTGCCAATGCTATAAGGAGGTATATTCATATGGGTGAAAACAGATTTCCCTGCGGCTCCCCCCTCTCCGCCCACACCTGCGGGAAGGACGGATCCCGCGATACATTCTGTATTGAGACCAACCGTATCCTGGATTCCTGCCGAGACAGGGATTGCTATGAGAACGTGAAGGTCTTTCTTACCGATCTCGGCCAGGAGATCATCGATCACACCACCCAGGTGCGTGTAAAGGACGTTTGCATCGCCTGGACCTATATCGGTATCGACCCCGTTCAGTTCAACCGCGGCTTCTACTCGGTCACCATCCGTTACTACATCAGACTGGTCTTTGAGGGCTGCATTTGCCCCGGGCGCAGTCAGGAGTTTGACGGTATTGCCGTCATTGAGAAACAGGTCGTCCTGTGGGGCGGCGAGAGCAACGTCTCCATCTTCCGCAGCAGCGGAGACGGGTCCGATTTCTGCGCTGAGCCCGAGCCCTGCTACAAGGAGCGCACCGTTCCTACTGCTGTCGTTGAGGTGGTGGAGCCCATCGTCCTTGGTGTCCGCGTGCTGGAGCCCGCCTGTGAGGTGACTTGCTGCTGCTGTTGCTGTGCCTGCGACGTGCCTGCGTCCATTTGTGCTTGTCTCTCCGCGCCGCTTTGCAGTGAAAACGGCAACGGCGATAATGGCAACGACCACCGTACTTTGGCCGTGTCTATTGGTATCTTCTCCCTGGTTCGCCTCATTCGTCCTGCCCAATATCTCATCAATGCCACCGAGTTCATCATTCCTGACAAGGAGTGCGTGTCGGCCACTCCCGGGGATCCCTGCGAGTTGTTCCGCTCCATGGCCTTCCCCGTTACCGAATTTGCGCCCCCGCCCATGCCCCTTACTTCCATAGACCGCATCAAAGGCGGCTGTGGGTGCAGTAAGGATTGATACTGTAAATTGTTGTTTGCGGGGTACGAGGAGTACGCGAGGGGAACTTTTGAGAAAAGTTCCCCTCGACCCCTCAAAACCTTTTAAAAGGGATTATGTCGAGAAATCAAATACCCGGCAGATATCAAAATTTCCTTTGCGTGTCGAGAGAAATTTATATCACAATGGGTAACCCGTTTACCGCCCATGTGGGGCCCCTGCCCCACAACGATATCCTGAACATCCCCTCGCGGTATGTGGTTGGCCTGAAATACACTGCCCCGAGTCAGAGCCCCACCGCAGGTGGCCGGCACTGCCGGCAAACAACAATTTATCTATGTAAACGCCAAAATCCGAGGCTCCATTTTGGAGTCTCGGATTTTTATCGACTGTTTTTATTTGGTTACGCCTTCCTTTGGGCAAAAAGCCAACGATAGGTCTCGTGATCCGTAAAGGTCCGCGTCCATACGTCATGATTCAAATCGTCGTGGAGGACAAGCTCACAATGCCCGCCCGACAGGTTGATGCGCTCGGCCATGATCTCGCTTTCCCGAGGCAGTACCACGGGGTCAAGCATACCGTGAACCGCCCTCACGGGGAAGGTGATGCGTCCCGCAGCCCAGTACAATCCGCCGCCGCAGCAGATCACCGCACCCGCGAAAAGTTCGGGGTTCATGACAGACAGCATCCAACAGGTGTAACCGCCCATGCTGGAGCCTGAAATGCAAAGACGCTTGTCATCCACGTAGGGACGTGCGGCGATGTCCTCAATGAAGTTCACGATATAAGAGAAGTGACCCATCCAGGTGTAGTCGTCGCAAGCGGGAACTACCAAAATGAAGGGGGTGTCCTCAGGCATACGGCTCCTCTGCAGAGGTCCGCGCTCAGCGATGTAATCGGTACCCTGACCGACACCGCCCATGCCGTGGAAATAAAACAGGACGGGATACGTATTTTGAGGATCAAAGCCCTCGGGGAAGTCGATGTTATAGTTCAGTATAAAATCGTTCTTTTGATATACGTCTTTTTGAAACATGGGAGCCTCCTGTGAATGGATAACAAAAAATCCCACACTGACGTGCGGGATTTTTGGAGCTGGTGGCGGGACTCGAACCCGCGACCTGCTGATTACGAATCAGCTGCTCTACCAACTGAGCCACACCAGCGTTGTGCATCACAACAGGGGTATTATATCATATCTTCTCCGAAAAAGCAAGACCTTTTTTAATTTTTTTAACAATTTCTTTTGGATTTGTGAGCCTCGCTCTTGATTTTATAGCGGAAATATGTTAAAATAGGGTAACTACCTCCCGAAGGAGTTCTTCAATGAATTTATGTGATATCAAAACCATCCGTGACATCATGTCCATCTACAACCTCACCTTCCGCAAGGAGTTCGGGCAGAACTTTTTGACCAATCGTGCGGTGGTGGAGGATATTGCTGACTCTTGTTGTTCCACCCCCGACGCCACCATTCTGGAGATCGGCCCCGGTCTCGGCGTGCTGACCCAGGAGCTGGCCTTCAGATATAAAAAAGTCATGGCCATCGAGATCGACAACGGTCTTATCCCCGCCCTGCGCTATACCCTCTCGGATTGTCCCGAGGGCGTGGTAGAGGTTGTCCACGGCGACGTGATGAAGTTGGATCTGCCGGCCTTGCTGGCCCCCGCCTTTGAGGCAGGCCCTGTGGCGGTCTGTGCCAATCTGCCTTATTATATTACCACCCCCATCCTCATGACCCTTCTGGAATCCCGTCTGCCTTTTGAGAGCATCACGGTCATGATCCAGTCTGAGGTGGTGGACAGGCTTTGTGCCAAGGCAGGGAGCGCGGCCTACGGTGCTATTACCGCCGTGCTGAACTATTACGGAGAGGCGGAGCGGTTGTTCAAGGTCTCTGCAGGCAATTTCATGCCTGCCCCCAAGGTGGACTCTGCCGTGGTTAAGATCAATCTCTACAAGGAAAAGCCTTATAGACCTATGGATGAAGCCATCCTGTTCCGCACCATCAAGGCCGCCTTTGAGCAGAGACGCAAGACCCTGCCCAACGCGCTGTCGGCAGGCTTCCCCGACATTCCCAAGTCTGACTTGACCGCCATCATCGAGTCCTGTGGCCATCGCGCCGATATCCGCGGTGAGCGGTTGGACATTGCCGAGTTTGTGGCCTTGGCGGATAAGATCTATCAGTGCCGTAAAGGCTGATTTTACTTCTGATTGAAAGGAGGAACCGTTATGCAGACAACTCCCTTGGCCGATGCCATCCGTCCGCAGCATATGGACGAGATCGTAGGCCAGAAGCACCTCTTTGGTGAAAAAGGCGTTCTGCGCCGTATGGTGGATATGGGACGCGTGTCCAATATGATCTTCTACGGTCCTCCCGGCACGGGCAAGACCACAGCCGCGTCGGTCATCGCCGCCGCATCGGGCATGGAATTCCATAAGCTCAATGCCACCACCGCCTCTTTGCAGGACGTGAAGGATATCCTGAACCAGACGGGCGGTATGTTTGGCTCAAACGGCATTCTTCTGTACTTGGATGAGATCCAGTATTTCAACCGCAAGCAACAGCAGTCTTTGTTGGAGTACATGGAGGACGGCCGCATCGTGCTCATTGCTTCTACTACTGAAAATCCCCATTTTTACGTTTATAACGCCATCATCTCCCGTTCCTCCCTCTTTGAGTTCAAGCCTGTGGCGGCTTCCGAGTGTCTCGTGATGCTGGATCGCGCCCTGGCTTACCTCAACGAACGGGGTGGAACCTCCACCACCCTTCCCCGTGACGTTGGATTGGCCTTGGCCGAGGGCGTGGGCGGTGACGTGCGCCGTGCCATTGGTCTTTTGGAAAACGCCTACTTTGCCGCGGGCTTTGACGAGGGTGCGGTCATCACCACAGAGTGCGTGGCTGCCTTTGACAGCGGTGTGGGCAACTTCAACGACGACGTGCATTATGACCTTCTCGGCTGTCTGCAAAAGTCCATTCGCGGTTCTGACCCCGACGCAACGGCCTTTTATGTGGCCAAGATGTTGGCCACGGGGGATATGTTCCCCCTCATGCGTCGCTTGCAGGTCATCGCCAGCGAGGACATAGGGTTGGCTTATCCCCAAGCCGCCGCCATCGTTCGCGCCTGCTGTGAGTCAGCCCGTGAGTTGGGAATGCCCGAGGCAAGGATCCCCCTCATCAATGCTGCTCTGTTGTTGGCCACGTCTCCCAAGTCCAACTCAGCTTACATGGCTCTGGCCGCCGCCGACGAGGACGTACAAGCGGGCAGGGGACAGGACATCCCCACCCACCTCCAAAGCCCCCTGTTCAAGGGCTATATCTATCCTCACGACTATCCTAACCACTACGTGGAACAGCAATATCTCCCCCATGACCTGAAGGATAAGAAGTATTACGTGGCGGGTACCAACAAGACCGAGCAGGCGGCGGAGGCGTATTGGAAGGCAGTTAAGAAGAAATAAAGGAAAAGGGATGCTGTTAACAGCATCCCTTTTCCTTTGGGGGCGTCTCAAGCACGCCCATAAATCCATTATATCACATCTTTTCCCACTTGTAAAGGGGGAAAATAAAAAGATGGCCAAATTTCTACGCTGTGAACAAAAATAAATTGTATATTTCTTACAGTTTGCCTATTGAAAAGCGGTTTTGTTTATGCTATACTATAGGTGCAAGGAGGTAAAGACCAATGGGCTAATAAAACCAACCTTACAAAAAATTTTCACGGCCATGAAAATAAGATAAAAACAGATCCAAACAAAAAAATTCAAATGAGGTAAAGACCAATGGGCTGAGTCAACAAGATTTTCGAAAAAAGAAGATCCGAATACACAGCAATAAAAATGAGGTAAAACCAATGGGCTGATTTATCAACGACTTTCTTGACAAAGAAAATCAAAAGCACGCCGACACTAACAAATCGGTAGAAAAGGTGTAGGGTGTAATGCATCAAACAGATTTGAATATCAGCGCGTACGAGCTGAAAACAACCGTCGGATGCCAAGATGATCTTTGGTAGAAAGTCCAAATACAACTGAATATCGCGCCTTTATCGGTGTCACAGCATCAACAACGGTGTTCTTGTTAAAGAAGTGGAATATAGGAGTTTATGTTTGAACGTGTGACGATGGATCAAAGGTAGCCTAACGAAAGAGAGGATCACAAAGGATGTTAGATACTAAGAACGATCAGAAGTGACCCTTGACCGTGGATGCAGACATGGTCAAGGGTCACTTCGCTTTTGTAAACGCTTTTGCCTCGTCCTCTCCATATGCCTGCGTTCTTATACGGCTTCTCGCGCATATACTGTGACAAGTATGATGCTCGGGAGGTTTTTTATGTTTGCTTTTTTATGTCCCCCCATTTTGCGCTTGCTCCACATGATCCTCGGGGTCTCTACCACGCCGCAGAACTTTCCACCGCCTTTGCCCCACACCGAGGAGGAGGAATTATTTGTTACTTTGCACAGCGACACGCCCCGAGTCTCAGCCGAGGCAAGGGAAAAGCTGATCTTGCACAATCTCCGCTTGGTTTCTCATATCGTTCGTAAGTATTACGCCACGGGGCGGGACCAGGAGGATCTGGTATCCATCGGCACCATTGGGCTGGTCAAGGCGGTGGACAGCTTCAAATCCGAGGCGGGTACCCGATTTGCTACTTACGCGGCAAGATGTATTCAGAACGAGATCCTCATGCACTTCCGCGCCGAGAAAAAGCACACCTCGGAGGTGTCCATGAATGACACCATCGATGTGGACAGGGACGGTAACCCGCTGACTTATATGGATGTCATCAGCAGCGAGGAATGTGTCAGCGACGAGGTCTTTCGTTCAGTAGAGGCCGAACAGGCTATGAAATACGTGCGTACCAGGCTGGATCCACGGGAGCGGCAGGTCATTGTCATGCGCTTCGGGCTGGGAGGGGGGGAGGCGTTGACCCAAAGAGACGTGGCCCTCAAGTTGGGGATCTCCCGCTCCTACGTCAGCCGTATCGAAAAAGCGGCGATCGATAAGCTGAGGGCCGCGTTTGGGGGCGGAAATTGTAAATAAATTTCGACTTTTCTTCGCCCGCCCTTGAAAAAATAAGGGCGGGCATTTATAATGGGGGCAGTTGTTAATTTAAAATTGGAGGCTCCTATGACCCCACTTGAAATCGAACGCAAATACCTGATTGAATACCCCGACATCACGTGGCTGGAGAGCTGCCCCGATGTGACGAAAAGCGAGATTAAACAAACCTATCTTACGTCTGCAGAAGACGAGGAGCGCCGTGTACGGATGCGCAGGGAAGGGAATACCGTGACCTTCTATTACACCGTCAAACGAAAGATCACCGTCGTTACCCGCGAGGAGCAGGAAGAGATCATCAAAGAGGCCGAGTATGTGGCTTTGCTCTGTGAGGCAGACCCACAAAAGCGCCCGCTCTCCAAGACGCGCTATTGTTTTCCCCATAAAGGCCTGTGCATCGAGATCGACGTGTACCCCTTCTGGGACGATCAAGCCATTGCCGAGGTGGAAATGGAAGGCGAGAACACCCCTGTAAGCTTCCCGCCCGAGATCAAGGTCATCCGCGAGGTCACAGGGGAAAAAGCCTACAAAAATTCCGAATTGGCCAAGAAATAAAGCAAAACAGAAAAGATCCTGTCACTCCAATGGGCGATAGGATCTTTTTGCTTTATTTTAGCATTAAAGGCTCTTGGAAGGGTGTGGGGAATCTTCTTTCAAGAAGGTTCCCCACAAAACAAATATAAATCAATACAAAGGATACTTCTCGCAAAGTCCTGCCACGATGGAGCGGCATGCCTCGGCGGAGTTCTCAAAATCGGTAGCCACCAGCTTCATGAGGTGAGCAATGGTCTTCATATCTTCTTCTACGAGACCGCGGGTGGTGACAGCGGCGGTACCCACGCGGACACCCGAGGTCACGAAGGGCTTTTCGGGGTCATTGGGGATGGCGTTCTTGTTGACGGTGATGTGCACCTCGTCCAAACGCTTCTCCATCTCCTTGCCCGTGATGTGCATGGGACGGAGGTCAACCAGGATCAGGTGGTTGTCGGTGCCGCCCGAGACGAGATCAAAGCCTTCCTCCACCAGTGCTGCGGCCAGGGCCTTGCAGTTGAGAATGACTTGATGCTGGTAAGCCTTGAATTCAGGCTTCAAAGCCTCGCCAAAGCAAACGGCCTTGCCGGCGATCACGTGCTCCAGAGGACCGCCCTGGATACCGGGGAAAATGGCCTTGTTGATCTTCTTGGCGATCTCTTCGTCGTTGCAGAGGATCAGACCGCCGCGAGGACCGCGCAAGGTCTTGTGGGTGGTGGTGGTCACCACGTCAGCGTAAGGAACAGGGGAGGGATGCTCGCCCGCAGCTACCAGACCGGCGATGTGCGCCATATCCACCATCAGATACGCGCCGACACTATGGGCGATCTCGGAAAGACGCTTGAAGTCAATGACGCGGGGATATGCAGATGCACCGGCTACGATCATCTTGGGCATGACTTCCTTGGCCTGCGCTTCCAGCTTGTCGTAATCGATCATGTGGGTGTCGTCCTCTACACCGTAGGAAACGAAATTGTAGTACAGACCCGACAGGTTCACGGGAGAACCGTGGGTCAGGTGGCCGCCGTGAGCCAGGCTCATACCCATGACGGTGTCACCTGCCTGGAGCAGGGCGACGTAAACGGCGGTGTTGGCCTGGGAGCCCGAGTGAGGCTGAACGTTGGCGAAGTTGGCACCAAACAGCTTGCAGGCACGCTCGATAGCCAGATTTTCGGCCACGTCAACACAGTGACAGCCGCCGTAATATCTCTTGGCAGGGTAACCCTCGGCGTATTTGTTGGTCATGATGCTGCCGGTGGCCATCATCACGGCCTCGGAGACAAAGTTTTCGGAGGCGATAAGCTCCAAGCCGTTCTGCTGACGGCTCAGCTCGGCGTCAATGGCGGCGGCGACTTCGGGGTCGCGGGCGGCCAGATATTGGTTCATTTCCTTGATCATAGGGGTACCCTTTCTTAATTTACGTGATAAATTGAGATCGTATGCGGCCAAAATTTAAATACCACACCATAATAACATTATACACACTTTTTTTATCCTTGCCAAGGCATGAAATGTACAAAAAATAAAACTTTTTCGAAAAAATCTTGTATAAATCATTGACAAACAGGGTAATGATGTGGTATAATAGACCGAACATTGGTACTGTGGGGTACAAGTTCCCGCATATCGTAACGAAAACGAAAAGAGAGGTAGCTTATGGAAATTGCCATCATTGCACATGACCTGAAAAAAGAACTCATGACACAGTTTTGTATTGCGTATTGTGGAATTCTCAGCAAGCATAATCTCTGCGCGACCAATATCACCGCCAAGTACATCTCCGAAGCCACGGGCCTGACCATTGAAAAGCTGTTGGCAGGCGAACAGGGCGGTGAGCAGCAGATCGCGTCCCGTATCGCATATAACGAGATCGATGTGCTTCTGTACTTCCGCGATACCCGTCCCACCGCCGCTTACGATGAGACCGAGCATGAGCTGATCCGTATGTGCGATCTGTATAACATCCCCGTGGCCACCAACATTGCCACCGCCGAGGTGCTTGTCATGGCCCTGGATCGCGGCGACCTGGATTGGCGCGAGGTCATGAATCCCCGCTCGGCCTACAACCGCAAGAAGTAATCAACTATGGGCATCCGCCCGCCAAAAGGAACACGCCCCCGAGGGGTAGCGACAGAGAAGGGAACCTTTCCAAACGGATCGGCTGTAAGTTCCCCCGCGAGAACTCGGACAGGTACCGCCCTTTTGTGACACAACTGAATAGGGCAAATGCGCTTTTTGCGTGCCCCTGAGTGAAATATTCGGGTGGAACCGTGTGTTTTGTTTGAAAATGCACCCCGGAGACTGTCGAGAGATGGTCTTCGGGGTTTTATTTATGTTTAACAATTTCAACTATATTTGGAGGAAAAACTATGAAAATCAATTTTTGCCCTGCTAAAATTACCTACGATGCATTAGTAGAGGGTTCGGCCATTAAGTCCATGACCTTCGACGCCCCCCTCTCCGTCTTTGACGCCGCGGCCGCCGCCGAGCTGGTCACCCGCGCCCACATCGCCGCTCACGTGAACGGCAAGCTGGTGGGCATGACCCACGTCATCGACGCCGACGCAGACGTGGAGCTGCTGACCTTCGAAGATCCCGACGGTAAGCACGTCTTCCGCCACACCGCCTCCCACATCCTGGCCCAGGCCGTGAAGCGTCTCTACCCCGCCACCAAGCTCACCATCGGTCCCGCCATTGACAACGGCTTCTACTACGACTTCGACTCCGACGTGGCCTTCACCCCCGAGGTACTCAAGGCTCTGGAGGCCGAGATGAAGAAGATCGTCAAGGAGAACCACAAGATCGAGCGCTTTGAGCTGCCCCGGGAGGAGGCCATCGCCTTCATGACCGAGCGTGACGAGCCCTACAAGGTCCAGCTCATTGAGGAGCTGCCCGAGGACGCCGTCATCAGCTTCTACCGTCAGGGCGACTTCGTGGACCTCTGCGCAGGCCCCCACCTGTTCTCCACCGGCGCTGTCAAGGCCTTCAAGCTGACCCAGTGCACCGGTGCTTACTGGAAGGGCGACCAGAAGAACAAGATGCTCCAGCGCGTCTACGGTGTGGCCTACCCCACCAAGGACGAGATGAACGCCTACCTCACCGCCGTGGAGGAGGCCCGCAAGCGCGACCACAACAAGCTGGGCCGTGAGCTGGAGTACTTCACCACCGTGGAATCCATCGGCCAGGGCCTGCCCATCATCCTGCCCAAGGGCTCCCGCGTCATCCAGACCCTCCAGCGCTGGATCGAGGACGAGGAGCAGAAGCGCGGCTACCTCCTGACCAAGACCCCCCTCATGGCCAAGCGCGAGCTGTACAAGATCTCGGGCCACTGGGATCACTACCTGGACGGTATGTTCATCCTAGGCGACCCTTATGACGAGACCAAGGAGTGCTTTGCCCTGCGTCCCATGACCTGCCCCTTCCAGTATCAGGTCTATCTGAACAAAAAGCGCTCCTACCGTGACCTGCCCATGCGCCTCGGTGAGACCTCGACCTTGTTCCGCAACGAGGACAGCGGCGAGATGCACGGCCTCATTCGCGTGCGCCAGTTCACCATT
>JAFTIL010000031.1 GCA_017456905.1 Clostridia bacterium | reverse complement strand
GTGACTGAGGGATTGTTTTTGTCTGATAAGGACAATCCCTCCGCCGCCCGCCGCATTCGCTGGGCGGCACCTCCCTTTGCACAAGGGAGGCTCTATGCGGGCTTCGCCCGCTACCATCATAACCCGTAAACAACAATTTATATGACTAAACGCCCCCTCGCGGGATGTCGTACGCATGGGATAGACATCCCCGACATTGGCCGCGGGCACTGCCCGCTAAACAACAATTTAGCGATGTATTGCCCCTCGCGGTATGTGGCTCGCACGGGATGCACTGCCCCGAGTCAGAGCCGCCCCGCAGGGGCCAACAATTTGCCGCAATAATAATTACGCTCTGTTCTGCCTCATGATCTCAAACCCCAGCACGGCGGCCGAGGCAGCAGAAGAGAGGGAACCGCGGAAATTTCCCTTGTCGCTGTATCCGATGCGGACGGTGATATCCGACAAGGCGGAAACCTTGGCTGAGATCCCGCGCTTCTCACCGCCGATTACAAGGAGAAGGGGCAGGGAAAGATCAGCTTCATAGATATCCACCGAGTCACGGATGCCCGCAGAGGCGACTCGATAGCCCTTATCCTTGAAAAACTGTGCCGCTTCGGCAGGGTCGGAAATGAACATAGGCATTTTTTCGGAGGTCCCCGCTGAAGAACGGGCTACCAGA
Source organism: Clostridia bacterium (assembly GCA_017456905.1). GTDB lineage: Bacteria > Bacillota > Clostridia > Oscillospirales > CAG-272 > CAMEON01. The sequence continues at coordinate 8,605 of JAFTIL010000031.1, read as the reverse complement.
CCAGCTACGCCCATCCAGTTGCGGGGGGGCAAAATCACGCCGTCGGCCCCCGCCGCGTACAAAGAACGGACGGTATAGCCAAAGTTGTAGGGATCCTCGATACCGTCCAGAAGAACGTAAAAGCCGCGCTCGGAGATGGCCTCGGAAGCCTCGGCCAGTAAAGGAATGGTGCGGTCGGAGCAGACTGCCACGATGCCCCCGTGGGTCTTGCCCGAGGTCAGATTGTCCAGATCCTCAGAGGGAACAGGCTGGATGTTGAAGCCTAATTCCTCGGCCTTGTGGCGGAGGAACGCCAGTTCTCGGCCTTTTTTGGCCACGCGATCCTTGTCTACAAAGATCATGTTGACCTTGCGGTCGTTAAAGGCGGATATCTCGGGATCAAGCACCGCCGAGATGGAGGTCATGCCCTCGAACAGATCGGGAGTCATGGGAGAAGATTCAAAATTTTCGGACATGATGAGTCCTTTCTTAAGTAAGGTATTTTTGAATGAAAAGGGGTCTAAAATCCGCGCTCTGTTCATACAGTTATCATGAAACAATCTCGCGTGAGGAGACAAGATCATGATCTACATAACGACGGATAAAGAGCGATGTATCCTGCTGGCTACTTATCTCGTGGAGCACAAGACCACGGTGCGAGCCACCGCCGCCAAATTCGGTATCAGCAAGAGCACTGTCCATAAGGACGTCACCCGTACCCTGAGACACGTGAACCGAGGGCTGTACGAGGAAGTGAAGGCGGTTTTGGAGCAGAATAAGAACGAGCGGCATCTCAGAGGCGGGGAGGCAACGCGCAGAAAATATATGATGCGAACATGACCCCTCGACGATGCAAACGCCTTTCACTTTCTTTCGGGTGTTATATCACTCGGCTAATTTCTTTTGTTAAAGGGGTTTGAGGGTCAAGGGGAACTTTTTTTCAAAAGTTCCCCTTGCGTACTCTCTCCTCAATCCACCACTCTGAACGTTCGTCCGTTCTGGTCGACGCCTGTCATATCCACGCAGAAGGCCACGGAGTAGGTGCCGTCACCGTCGTTATAGACCATGTAGCCGTCGTAGGCGTGATAAGTCGTGTCGTAGGCCACCCATTCCCCGTTCACGTATTCCTCAATGGTGGGCTTGGCGTAATCGGACAAGCCGTAAATACGGATGGCAGCGTTGTTATTGCCGCCTCGGATGGTGAACTCAGCCTTGCCGCTGTCATCCACCAGTACCTTGGGAATAAAGGTATCAAGGATCTCGGTGCCTGCGGTGACGGACAGGGAGTAGGGATCCAGCACGGAATCCTCTCGCACGTTCAGCACGTTTGAGTTGTCTGTGGAGAGTTGGCTGCCCCAAGGAAGCAGGATGATCTTCAAAGTGATGTAATCGCCCGCCTTCAGAGTTACCTCGTCCAGATCCAGGGTCAGATCTCCAAAATTGCGGTTGTCGTGATAGAAATCACGTATCATGAGGTTGCCCGTGTAGGGTGCGCCGCCGATGACGGCAGAGAAGTCTTTTACGATCAGCGCAAAGTTGACGTAATCGTTGTTGTTAGGATCGGAGCAGGCGTGGTACTCGTAGTAGGGAGCCTCGGTGCCCAGCTTAATGAAGCGATTGTCCTTGGTGCCCTTGACACATTCCAGAATCTGATGCTGATTGTTCTCGTCAAGATAACCCAGCTTGGAGAAATGCCACAGACGGCTGTGGAAACGGAAGAGGTAGAAATCCATCTTGAAGTCGTTGAAGGAAATGTCCTCGTTCACGCGGATGTCGATCTCGTAATAGGTACGGTTCTCGTCAGTCTGAGGCATCTCCACGTGACGGTAGGTGGCTTCAATGCGCCCGTCCACACCTGCGTAATCCATGGTCACGTCAGCGTATACGGGGCCGTAGGAATCAATGTGATCCGTACCGTTTTCCAACGCAGAGTGTTTTTTGTCCGTATCCTGGTATTCCAAGACGTTCAAGCCGCCCACGGCGGTGTGCTGGGGCTGAGAGGCCCACAGAGGCGCGGACATGGAGCGGAAGTCGGGCAGCAGCCAGTTGTCGCGTCCGTAAACAAAGGTGGGCGCGATACAGTTGGTCTCGGTGACACCTGTGGACAGATGATAATAAGGAGACGTGAACTGCACAGAGGAAAGCTGTTTGAGAGGGAATTTACCCCAGTTCTGATACAGATTGATGATGGTAAACTTTTTGGTCTCACCTGCCTTCAGGGTAATGGGCACGTAGGTGCGGCCGTAGCCGGTGTCGCCGGGATCGTAGGTGCCTTCTTCGTTCTCCCCCTGGAAGTTTTTGCAGACCTCGGCCGCCAAAGGCAGAAGATTGCCGTTTCCGTCCAGGATCACAGCATTTTCCAACGCCCCCGAGGAGGTTTGAGACATGACGTAGATGGTTCTGTCAAGATCGTCGCAGGTGATCTGGGGATGCACCTTGTAGTGGGTATCAGGATTATTGTAGTAAGCGCCCACGAAGCCATTGCCGTTTATGAGATACTTGTATGCGCCGCGAAGAGCATCGTAATAAAGGTAGCAGCTTCCATATTCTTCGGTGTGCAGACTTAATTCAGACAACGGATTGCGCTCTGCTTCTGCCTCGTTCTTAAAAGCGTCAAAATTGTGATTTGTGTCGGTGTAGATGCGCTGCCCCATATAAATATGGGTGTTCTTGGCATACACCGTGGCGGGGTCGGTGGTGACCCGCTGATCCACGTGGTACATACCGTCTTGGAGGGTCACGGTGAGCTGACCCGAGTTTTCATCCTTAACGAGGATGATGCCGAAGATACCCGCACGTTCAATGTCAAAGCCCACATACTCGGCAGTGGCCCAGTCTACGCCCTCAAGACTGTCGTGATAGCCATTGGCATCTTTGATCAAAATGGCCTGCACACGGTATTCGGGGATATCGAAATACTGACCGTAGGCCGCAAGTCCCGTGACCTCGCCCAGATCGGACACAAAGTGCTGGACCGTGTTCAGCTTGTCTGAGTACATATAGAAGGTGCGGTCCAGGGTCATGTTGAGCAGGGGATTGGAGCGGCTTCTGGGGCCGAAGGTCGCGCCCATAATGTGAGCGTTGTAGAAATAATAGCCTATCTCATAGGTGTTGGTGCGAGCGCCGTTGTAGGCATTACCCACGCTGAACTCTGTCCCCTCACTGTCAAGGAGATATGTAAAACCCGTATTCTTGACGTAGGGAATACCTTCCACCGTAGTGATGGCGGTATAGCAGTGATTCTTGGCCTTCATGTTGTAATACAGGATTACGTTCTGATTGGCCAGCTTCCATTGTTGACGGTTTGTGTCCAGAAATTCGGTATAAACACCGTTCTCGAGAGACTTGGCGTAGGCCAGGTTTTCTGCCCACGTGCCTTCCCCAACGATCAGCTCTTGCTTTTCTGAGTTTTTAACCGAAATATCCTCATAGCTTGCTGAATGGCTGTATCCACCCTCCACGGGAGTCATGTTTTCCTTGAAGGTATCCAGCGCGGCTCTTATGCCGGCCTCTGTGTTGGCCAACATGAACACGGTCGTACCGTTCACCTTCAAAACATAACCAAGGTCACCCACGGTAGCAAGGGTATCGCCATAGGCTCTGCCCGCTTGGGTGTAGCCGATCTCAATTCTGTAAGCGTGATCCGGTTCGTCGTAGTCCACGAGATATTCCTCTTCACGAGTGCTTTTCGTGCCCAGCAACGCCGTCAACTCTTCGGCGGCGGCTTTCTCCCACTCGGTGGCGTAGGCATCGTATAAGATGATACCCTCGCCCGCTTTGAAAAGGATGGTCTCGGGGGTGGGAGGCTGTGTCTCTCCTTGGGTCTCCTCAACCGTGCCGTCAGGGGTATTGGTGTCAGGAGCCTTGGTGTCGGGATCACCGCTTTCCGTGGTGTCATCGGGGTTGTTGATCTCGTTCTGGCAGGCGGTCATGATGCCTGTCAGAGCGAGGCAAAGTATGGCCGCCAAGAGAAACAGGATGAGCTTTTTCAGTGCATTGGATTTCATTGGATACCTCCAAAAACAGATATGATGTCCCCTTATCTTCCGTACAAGCTGTTCAGCCTGCGGAAATAGTTCTTATCAATAGAATTGAGTTGTGCTGACGTGACGCGGTAGCGCCAGTTGCCGTCGGGAGCGCCCGGGATGTTCATACGGGTGTCAGCACCGTAGAGAAGTACATCCTGGATGGGGAGGATGGCCAGATCGGCCACCGAAGCAAACAGGGTGCGGATGACTGAGCGATAGGCCTCGGGAGCGTCCCAGGCTTCGGCGGTAAATCCACAGTAGTCAAGAACGTTGCGGCGGGTCGTGTCATCCAACTCCCAGATAAAGCCGAGGAGGGTGTTGTTGTCGTGGGTGCCCGTGTAGGCCACGGAATTTTTGCTGTAATTATGAGGCAGATGGGTGTTTTGGGGATCCCCGTCAAAGGCGAACTGAATGACGTGCATATTGGGAAAACCGCTCTCTTGGACGAACTTGGCCAGCGCGGGCGTTGCCTCGCCCAGGTCCTCGGCCACGATGATGGCGGACTGACCCGTGACAGCTTCCATCTCGGCGGATACTTCGTACATCCGCTTAATAAAGGGCTTGCCGGGGCCCTTGACCCATTTGCCCGCCTTGGCGGTCTCGGCATCGGCAGGGATACTCCAATAGGACTCCAAACCGCGGAAATGGTCGATGCGTACACCGTCAAAGAGGGTGAGCATATGAGCCATACGCTTGGACCACCAGGAGAAATTGTCCTCCTTCATGCGCTTCCAATCGTACAGAGGATTGCCCCAAAGCTGGCCGTCCTCAGAGAAGTAGTCGGGGGGACATCCTGCCACAGCCGAGGGATTTCCGTTCTTGTCAAGCTGGAACAGGTCGCGGTTGGCCCAAACGTCGCAGGAGTCAAAGGACACGTAGATAGGCATATCACCCATGATCTTGATACCCTTCTCGTTGGCGTAAGCGCGAACAGCGGACCATTGAGTCATGAAAATATACTGCATGAAAGCCCAAGCAAAGCGCTCTTCGGTATCGGGCTCGGTGACTGTCCATTCAAACCAAGGGGTGTCTCCGTTAGCGCGGCGCAGGGCCATGAAATCGCAGAAGCGGGAAAGCTCCACGTTCTTTTCGATATAAGCTTCCACCTTTTCGCGCTCGGTGGGAGAAACGCGATCGGCGGCCAAACGCAGAAGGCCCATGCGAGTTTCAGCCAGCTTTTCAAATTCGCAAGCGTAGGGCTGGGCTTCCTTGACAGCCGCCAGCTCGGCAGATGTCAGTAGACCTGCCTTTTGCAGGGCGCGCAGATCAATAAAATAGGGGTTTCCGCTGAAAGCCGAGTAGGACTTGTAGGGGGAATTGCACTCGTCGGCCATGCAGAAGGGAAGCACCTGCCACCAGGTAAAGCCGCTATCTGCCAGAAAATCAATGAATTCGTACGCTTCCTTGCCGAAACAACCGATAGAATCGCTGCCGGGCAGGGAAGAAATGTGCATCAGCACGCCGGAGGAACGGGTGAGGTTCATAATGGTACCTTTCTGAATGTGTATTTTTGATGTGTGTTTCTTGACCATAGGAAGTTTTGAGGGGGAAGGGGAACTTTTTCAAAGGTCCCCTTGCGTACTCCTTAGTGTGCCTCAAACCAGTTCTCGCCCATGTGAGCCTCCACATCCAAGGGAACCGAAATCTTCACGGCATTCTCCATCTCTTCCTTGAGGAGAGTCAGAGCAGCCTCTGCACAATCCTTGTGGGCGTCCAAAATCAGCTCGTCGTGTACCTGCAAAATGAGTTTGGCGTCCAGACCGCTCTCGGCCAGCCGCTTGTGGACGCGGATCATGGCAATCTTGATGATGTCGGCGGCCGTCCCTTGAATGGGGCTGTTCATGGCCACACGCTCACCAAACTTCTTGCGCATCTTGTTGGACTCTGCCAGCTCGGGGATGATACGGCGGCGGCCCAGCTCAGTGGTCACATAACCCTGGTCGTAGGCCGTGGCTACGATGTCCTTCAGATACTTGTCGATCTGGGGATAGGAGTGGAGATAGCTCTCAATATAGGACTTGGCCTCGGCACGGGAGATGTGCAGATCCTCGGCCAGGGAAAAGTCGCCCATGCCGTACATAATGCCGAAGTTGACCGCCTTGGCCTTTTTGCGAAGCTCGATGGTCACGGCCTCGGGAGGGACACCAAAAACGCGGGAGGCCGTGTCGGTATGAATGTCAAAGCCGCCGAGGAAGGCGGAGCGCATGGCATCGTCCCCTGCAATAGCGGCCAACAGGCGAAGCTCAATCTGGGAATAGTCCGCGTCGATCAGTACACGGTCAGGGGCAGAGGCCACGAAGAAACGGCGCAATTCACGCCCCAATTCGGTGCGGATGGGGATGTTTTGCAGGTTGGGCTCGGCAGAGGACAAGCGTCCCGTAGCCGTACCCGTCTGCTTGAAGGTGGTGTGGATGCGCCCCTCGCCGTCGGCTACCTTGAGCAGCCCGTCCACGTAGGTGGATTTCAGCTTTGTCACTTGACGGTATTCCAGAATGTCCTCAATGATGGGATGATACTTTTTCAGCTTTTCCAACACCTCGGCATTTGTAGAATAGCCTGTCTTGGTCTTCTTGTCGGTGGGGAGCATGAGGACTTCAAAGAGAATCTCGCCGAGCTGCTTGGGGGAGTTGATGTTGAAATCCCGCCCCGCGTAGGTGAAGATGCGGGACTCTAAATCGTCGGCTAGGGTGTCCAGGACGAGACCGTATTTGCGGATAGCCTCCCGCTCTACCTTGAAGCCGATCAGTTCCATGTCGCAAAGCACCGCACACAGAGGCATTTCAATGTCAAAAAACACCTTGTCCTGCTGTGTGTTTTTTAGATCGGCCAGCAGGGGGGCGTACAGATCGAAGATATACCCGACCGTGGCTACCTCATCTTGGGGCGACTCCCCAAGGAAGGACAGACACAGGCGGTCAAGATCAAAAGCACCCATGCCCGCGTTGATGACGTAAGCCGCCAGCATTACGTCAAAGCCACAACCTCGGTATTCAATACCTATAGCCGAGAGCTGCTTGTAAAGGCTTTTGGCGTCGTAGGTCACGATCTCATGGGAGGCGGCGGCCAGGAACTTGGATAGTGCCAACGCATCGGGGGTATCGCTGATATAGCCCGTCTGTCCATCCCACAGGGTCAGCACGCCGCCATCATTCAAATGAAGGGCATATCTGCCTGCGGGCAGGGAGGGGAGGGTGTCGTTTGTCAAGGGCTTTAGCTCGGAAACAAGACAGACCGCCTTTTCCGTGGCAGGCGTGTCGGCCGCCTCACCTGCCTCGATGACACTTTCCTCACCGCGAAGATCAAACCGTTTGATGAAGCCCGAGAACTCGTATTTCACGCATAGGTCGTACAAAGCTGCCTTGTCCATGGGGCGGCAGGTGAGCTCGTCCAAGGTCAGCCCCAAGGGTGCCTCGCGGCAGATGCGCGCCAGGGTTTGGGACAGATAGGCACTGTCCTTGCCTTCCTCCAGCTTCTTGCGTACCGAGGGGGTGTGCTTGGCGGTGGGGAGGGCCTCGTAGATGCCGTCCAATGAGCCGAATTCCGAGATCAGCTTGAGGGCGGTCTTCTCACCGATGCCGGGGACACCGGGGATGTTGTCCGAGCTGTCGCCCATGAGGGCCTTGACATCCACGAACTGATCGGGACGCACCCCGTATTTCTCCATGAAGGCGGCTTCGTCCATAAGCTTGGTCTCGGTGTTGCCCGCCAGAAGCACGCGGGAGGTGGCGCTGATGAGCTGAAGGGAGTCCTTGTCTCCCGTGAGGACGTAGGCCTCGCAAGGCTCCCCGCATGTTTCGGCCATGTCTACCAAGGTGCCGAGGATATCGTCGGCTTCATATCCGGGACAGTCCAGCACGTGAAGGCCCAAGGCCTCGGACAGAGGACGTGAGGCGGGCATCTGCTCTCTGAGCTCGTCGGGCATGGCGTGACGGCCTGCCTTGTAGGCATCGTACATCTTATGGCGGAAGGTGGGCTCCTTTAAGTCGTAAGCGATGACGGCGTAGTCGGGCTTTAGGGCGTCCAACTGCTTGGAGATCACGTTGACAAGGCCGTACAGGGCGTTGGTGTGAAAACCCTCGCGGTTGGTCAGCAGTCGGATACCGTAGAAGGAACGGTTGAGGATACTGTTGCCGTCGATGCAGAGTAATTTTTTCATGTGGATTCGCTCCGTTGGTTATTTTGACTATATTGGTGCTTTAAATAATAATGATAATAATATACCTTATACAGTATACCACGAAAAGGGGTATTTGTCAAGGGAAAGAGAGAATATAAATGTTGTTTAGGCGGCAGTGCCGCCACCAGCGGCCATTTGCGCTTGCGCAAATCGGGCTCTGGCTCGGGGCAGTGCATCCCGTGCGCGCTTCATCACGCGATGGGTTATATAACGATAAATTGTTGTTTAGCTTCTTTTCGCTTTTCTCTCCTCGTCGAGAGAAAAGCTCCAAAAGAGCGCCGCTCAAGGGAGAAGGCTCTCCCTTGAGAAACCCTCTCAAGGTGACGCTCGCCGCCTTCGGCGGCAACAGCGTGTCACGAGCCTCCAGACCCATAGCCTCGCCCCCACGGCGGAGCGCCTCGGGGCTCATCAAAAACCTGTT
>JAFTIL010000028.1 GCA_017456905.1 Clostridia bacterium | reverse complement strand
GTTATTGTGATTCTGTAGGGGCGGATTCCATATCCGCCCGTTCGCCCTAAAGGTCTATGGATATCAATGTTTTTTTATATCGGGCGGATATGGAATCCGCCCCTACGGGTTTTCATTAAACCTCCGCTAAACAACAATTTATCTTTCTAAGCTCAGTATATCACACAATTGTTAAGATTTTGTTTGCACTTTTCCCTTTTTACAAAAAAACACAAGGCAACCACATTTTTGCGTTGCCTTGTGTCGAAAAATCATACTACACTCGACTTTTTCAAAACCACCTTACTGATAGTACCAAGTCCCAGCGCAAACAGCACGCCGCCTGCAAGGCAGAGAACAACGTTCATAAAAGTAGAACCGAGAGGCGTGATCATAGAAACCATCATAAAGAGAAGCATACCGCCGCCCAGCGAGCCGCAGATACCCAGCCATGCCTTCTGCTTTGCCGCCACACTGATGAGAGTAAAGATGGAAACGAACACAAGCATAAGGAAGATCTTTGCCAGCATACACATGACAATATTACCTGCGTTCAGTCCGTGAAGGTCAAAGGAAAGGCCGGAAATAGCGCCACCGAGGATAGAGCCAACGAGATATGCGATCAACATCAGCGCTCCGCAAATGAAGCCCGAGATGGTCTTCGACACCACGTATTCGCCTCTTTTCGCACGAACGGTAAAGAGATTTTTAGCATATCCGCTTCTGAAATCGTCAGATATAAAGAGGCACACGAAAACAGCAACACCCATAAACGCCATATTGATATTGCACATCATAAAGATCTCATCGCCACCCAAAGGCTCACCGGGAAGAGTGCCAATATTCTGCCAAGCGTTTTCGGGGCCCTGCATAATCGTTTCCACCCCCGTCTGCGGATTGACAGACACGCTGCCATCCATCATAGCCATCATAACCGTCATAAGGATAGGCATCACGAGAGCGCAGGCGATCAAAATGTAAAAGAGACGGGATTTGAACATTCTGCGGAAATCCACCTTCAGCATACTTTTTACACGTTTGCCAAAGCTGTTTTTCTCAAATTTCATTGCATTTTCCATTCTCATTTGCCTCCTTTCATAAGATCGATATAATATTCCTCAAGGCCGATCTTATCGGTCTTGATCTCGGTGATGCAAATGCCGTTTTCGTAGAGATAAGTCACGATCTCCTCGGGGGTGGTCAGATCATACACACGGATATAGCCCGCCTCGTCCTCCTCCACTCGGGAATACTTACAGCCGAGGAGCATCTTGGTTCTGTTCATTTCGCCGCTTTGCAGGGCCACGTAAGTACGGCAGCTTGCATCAAGCTCGGCGGCGGTCATTTCCACGATCATCTTCCCGTGGCGGATGATACCATAGTGGGTAGCAACCTTCTGAAGCTCACCCAAGAGGTGAGAGGACACCACGATAGAACGAGTGCCGTCCTTTACGATATCCAAGAATACCTCGCGCATGATGCGCATACCGTCGGCATCCAGACCGTTGAGAGGCTCATCGAGAACAAGCAGCGTGGGGTTACCCAAGAGAGCCATGGCAATGCCCACCCTCTGCTTCATACCCAGAGAACAGTTCTTATACTTGTTCCCTGCCGCGCCCTCCATACGAACGGTTTTGAGCACCTTGATGACTTCCTGTTCTGCGCTGGGAATGGATAAATTCGCCGCCTGGAGCATCATATTGTCAAAAACGGTCAATCCGGGGAAGCATCCGGGGGCTTCGATCAAAACACCCATTTTTGCTCTTACGCTCTCGTCCGTGTAATCCTTGCCGTACAGCTTGATCGACCCTCCGCTTGTGGGGATCAGACCGCAGATCATTTTTTCGGTGGTGGACTTGCCCGAGCCATTCTCACCGATAAAGCCGTAGATCGAACCCATGGGGACGGTCATATTGAGTCCGCAGACCGCTTGCTTGGGGCCGAAGTTTTTAGATAAGTTTTTTATTTCAACTGCATTCATTTTTCTGCCCCCTAATTAATATACGTCGCACTTGTTAAGAAGTCTTGTGCCTGCCACGTTGTAAATGACCGCCCAGGCAACCGACACAACAATGCAGATCAGCAAAGAACCGATTCCACTCGACAAATTGGCGTTTACGGATGCACCGTAAAGGAAAACGTTAAGGAAGCCGGTGGGAAGCTTGAGGCTTTCGACGATTGCCGCCGCGCCGATGATAAGGATACCCGTTCCGAAGAAGAAGGACGATGCCACGGAAATACCGAAATATCTTCTGAAGATCACGTTGAGGAAGGTATAAAGGCTTGCCCAGCCGAGGGACATCATGATCTTACCGAGGATAGCGATCATGAGCGAGCCTACATTCACGTCGGTCTCGTATCCGACAAGCAGACCGCCTACCGTACCGCCAATGAGGTAAGTCATGCACATACAAGCCATAGCAAAGGCACAAACAAGACTCTTGGAGATCATATAATCCTGCTTTTTTGCGTGGGTGGTAAAGAGCTGCTTGACGTAGCCCGATTTGTAATCGTGACCGATAAAGATCGAAACCATAATACCGCCGAAGATAAACACCATATTCATGTTGGCGTAATCGGCAATGGTTTCGATTACGTAAAGCGATTTCGAGGCGGCAATGATCTGCCACACGTTAGAATAAAGTGCAATTTGATTTCCGTTCTGATCGGGCATCATCGTCATAGCAGATACCATCGCAGGGATGATCGCGGCGATGGCGAGGAAGATGTAAAACAGGGGTGTATGGAACAGACGGAAAAAATCCACGCCAAGCATACCCTTGATACGCTTTGTAAAGCTGGGTGATTCAAATTTCAGTTCGCGTGTCATTTATTTGTCCTCCCCCTTCGACATGAGTTCAATATAATATTCTTCAAGGCCGATCTTGTTCTTTTTGATCTCGCTGACCACATGGCCTTCTTCATCAAATAGTCTACGATAGCGGCGGCATCCTCCACGTCGTAAACACGGAGATATCCGCCCTCTTCCCTGACGGCATCAAATTCTGCCTTCAAAGCCGCCTTAGCACCTGCCATATCCTTGGTTTTCAGGGATACAAACACCTGTGCTCTGGAATCCATTTCCTCAGCGGAAAGCTCCATAATCATCTTACCCTGACGGATAATACCGTAGTGTGTAGCAATCTTTTCAAGCTCACCGAGAATGTGAGAGGAAATGAGGACAGTACAACCGTATTTCTTCGTGATATCCACAAGTATTTCTCTCATAATTCGCATACCGTCGGTGTCAAGACCATTGATAGGCTCATCGAGAATGAGAAGTGCAGGATCGCCAAGCAGCGCCATAGCGATACCGATACGCTGCTTCATACCGAGTGAGCAGCTCTTGAATTTAAGGTTGGCGTTATCCTCCATGCGTACGATCTCAAGCACACGTCGGATTTCCTCGTCGGCATTTTCAATGCCGAGATTGATGCACTGCATCATAAGGTTCTGATACACGCTTGAGCCAGGAAAACAGCCGGCATTTTCAATCAGTGCGCCGACTCTCACACGCACACCGGGATCGGTGTAATCTCTACCGAACAGTTTGATATCACCGCCATCGGGAACGAGGTGACCGCAGATCAGCTTCTCGGTGGTAGATTTGCCCGAACCATTCTCACCGATGAAGCCATAAATCGCCCCCTGCGGAACGGTCATATTGAGGTGGTCAACCGCATACATTCCGCGAAAGCTCTTTGAAAGATTTCTGATTTCAATAGCGTTCATGCTTTACGTTTCCTTTCCTACATAAGCGGAAAAGGCGAGACCGCTCCGTCTCGCTCTTTCCGTTTCTTATTTCTGCTGAGCGGCTGCGATGCGAGCCTCGGCCTCGGCCTTGCGCTCATTGGCTTCCTTGATCTGCTCGTCGCGCTGTGCCTGCATCATGGCCTCACGGGTAGAAGGCTTGCCCATGGCCTTGGCCTCTTCCCAGTTGGCCTTGGATTCTGCCTTGACAGCCTCAAAATTGGCCTTGTCAACTTCGTGCTGTGCCTTGGCGCTGGCCTTCATGCTCTTGAATGCTTTGCCAAGAGCCACAGCTACGGTAGCTACGCCCGTGCAAACAGCCGCGATGATCAGGGGCTTCTTTGCGCTGTTTTTCTTTACGACCTTTTTCATGATGATATCTCCTTTTGTTTATTTTCTTTTTTATTCCTTCATGATCTTGTCGCTGAGTCTGAGGATCTCGCCTGCGTACTTACGCTTACGGGCATTCAGAATGCCCTTGTAGATGGGGTAGGTCAAAAGCGCCATGGCCATACCGATGAGGCCGATAGAGATACCGGGGATCATAGCATCAGCCATGCCGATGAGAGAGCCGATATCTGTCATCACAAGGCTCATGCCTGCGCCCATAACAATGGCGCTGATACTGCCGAAAACATAAGCAAACACGTTCGCGGGGCGCTTGACCTTGGTGTCAAGGGCGCGGAGTGCATCCAATTCGGAGGGGGTCTTCTCCATATACTGTGCGCGGATCTTTTGGGCCATAAACTGCTGATCGTTGTGATTCATCTTACGTACCTCTCTTTTTTCGTTTCTCTCGATCTTACGGGCATATGATACCATCTCGGTGTTATGATGATTTTTTCGAAATGTTTTTGTTTTGTTAAAATCAATTTTTTCTGCCCTTTCCCTCCGTCCTGCGCTTGATCGTTCCGAGGCAAACTCCCCTCTTGACAAATATGATCAGATATGCTATAATATAGTTGAATAGAGATCCAGTATAGGCTTGCAATAAGGGCAAGCGTTTCTACCAACCGCCATAAATGGTTGTCTACCGGTCACAAAGACTTGTAGGCAGCCTTTTTTGTATATATGCCCATCCTCTTGCATTTTATCATCACCTTCTGCATATCCTAATAAAATCACCTTTTTTTTGAAAGGAGGTCGCGTATGAACCTCATCATCAATGACCAAAAGGTCACCGCTAAGCCCGAGCAATCCCTTCTCGACATGATCAAGGGCATGGGACTTATGACAGGCAAGCTCTCCACCGACCCCATCGCCGCCAAGATCGCAGGCGACGTTTTTACCCTCAATTATATTCCGCTGCGTGAAAAGGACACCCCCCCCGTACGGGAGTCCAAGCGCAAAGCCATGGCGGCCTCGGGCGGTATCGTCCGTCTCTTGACCTACAAGGACGCCGCAGGACGTGAGACCTATGCCCGCACCGCCAGGTTCGTCCTATTCCTGGCCATCAGGCAGTTGTGGCCCGAGGCGCGGGCTGTCATGAACTTCACCCTGGGCTCAGGCCTCCACGTTAAGGTCACGGGAGCGGAGGATTTCTCTGCCGAAACCCTCAAGGCACGTATGACCGAGTTGGTAGCCGAGGACATTCCTCTCAGGCGTCGCAGGGTCTCCACCGAGGAGGCCATCCGCTATTACGTAGAAAACGGCCAGGATGATAAGGCAAGGCTTTTGGCCTACCGTCCCATTCCCACCTTTGACGTTTACGAATACGATGGTTTTGCCGATTATTACTACGGTGAAATGGCTCCTTCCACAGGATTTCTCAAGGTCTGGGATATCCTTCCCGCCGAGGACGGTTTTGTGTTCGTCTACCCCAACCCCGCCGATCCCGACAGGGTGGCCACCTATAAGCATATGCCCAATTATTATCAAGTCTACCGCGAGGGTAAGCATTGGGGTGAGTTGATGCACTGCGAGACCGTAGCTGACCTCAACGAGTTGACCGACACTGGCAAGATCCGCGAGCTCATCCGTGTCAATGAGGCTTTGCACGAAAAGCGGTACGGTCAGGTAGCGGACTTGATCTGTCAGCAAGGTGCGCGTGCGGTGATGCTGGCAGGTCCCAGTTCATCGGGCAAGACCACCTCCGCCAACCGTTTGGCGGTACAGCTCCGCGTTCACGGCAAACATCCCATTCTCATGAGTCTGGACGACTACTACAAAAACCGCGACGAAATTCCCACCCAGCCCGACGGCACGGTGGATCTGGAGCATATCAACACCATTGACACAGAGCTTTTTGGAGCCCATCTCTCTGCCCTGCTCCGCGGTGAAGAAGTTGAGATCCCCGTTTTCAATTTCAAAACAGGAACGCGGGAATGGGTCGGTCATTTCCTCAAGCTAAACGAGGATTCGGTCATCATCGTGGAGGGTCTTCACGCCCTCAATCCTCAGATCCTTCCCGAGGGACTGGCACCCAACATGATCTTCAAGCTGTTCGTCAGTCCCCTGCTTCCCTTAAATTTGGACGATCACAACCGCGTCCCCACGGGGTATCTGCGGCTGCTCCGCCGCATCGTCCGTGACTTTGAGACCCGTAACTCTCCCGTACAAAAGACCATGGGGATGTGGGATTCTGTGCGTCGGGGCGAGGAAAAATGGATCTATCCCTTCCGCGAGACCGCCGACGTGATCTTTAACAGTGCCACCCTTTACGAGCTGGCAGTGCTAAAAAAGCACATCTTCCCTTTGCTCACCGCCGTACAGCCCGAGGAGGACTGTTATGAGGAGGTGAGAGGTATCGTTAAGATCCTCAATTTTGTACATGAGGCAGACGTGGACGACGAGATCCCGCCCACCAGCCTGGTGAGGGAATTTATCGGGGGGAATAGCTTTTATAAGATGTAAGCAGAAAGCCGCGGCTCGGCATACCGAGTCACGGCTTTTCTATCTTGATCAAATATTCTGATGGAATTCCGACAGCTTGAGGCCGGGGTTCTTGTCTAGCGCCCAGTCGATCTCGTAGTCGCCCACAAAGATGAGCAGATTTCTTCCCTTCACGTCCTGCACCCATTTGGTGTTCTGCATGAGGCGGAGGGAGGCGGGATTCAATTCCTCGGGATCGTTGTCGATATAACGAATGAGCTGGTGGGGGGTATCGTGCTTATAATACTTTACACCGTACTCGGATTCCATACGGAACTGAAGCACGTCGAACTGAAGCACACCCACCACGCCAACGATGACACGCTCCATACCCGTGTTGGGCTCGAAGAAGATCTGGATAGCACCCTCCTGGGCGATCTGGGTCATACCCTTGGCAAACTGCTTACGCTTCATGGAGTCGATCTGTTCCACCACGGCAAAATGCTCGGGGGCAAAGGTAGGAATGCCCGCATACTGGATCTTGGCACCCTTGGCGGCAATCGTATCGCCGATGGAGAAGATACCGGGGTCGAAGACACCGATGATATCGCCCGCATAGGCGGTCTCGATGATCTCACGTTCTTGGGCCATCATTTGCTGGGGTTGGGACAGCTTGACAGGTCTGCCTGCCTGGACGTGGAAATATTCCTCGCCGCGCTCAAACTGACCAGAGCAAATACGCATGAAGGCGATACGGTCACGGTGGGCCTTGTTCATGTTGGCTTGGATCTTGAACACGAAGGCCGAGAAATTATCCTCGAAGGGAGAAATCTCGGTAGGTGTGCCCTCGTCCACCGCAGGATGGACGCTCATGTGGGACAGGGGGGCAGAGGTCATCTGCAAAAATCTCTCCAGGAAGGCCTCGACACCGAAATTGTTCAGTGCAGAGCCGAAGAACACGGGGGAGAGCTTACCGCAACGGACCTTTTCGATATCGAAGTCAAAGCAGGCACCGTCCAAGAGCTCGATCTGCTCCACCAGGGCCTCGCGGGCATAGGAACCGATGAGGCTGTCCATCTGCTCCACGTCGTTGATATCGCATTCGATACCCTTGAGGCGCTTACGGCCTGCGTGGAACTCGTCGTAGGCCAGGATGGAATGGCGGTCACGCTCGTAGACACCCTTGAAGTCAACACCGCAGCCAATGGGCCAGTTCATAGGGTAGGTGCCGATGCCGAACTCCTTCTCCAGCTCGTCGATGAGGTCGAAGGGGTCGCGGGTCTCGCGGTCCATCTTGTTGATGAAGGTGAAAATGGGGATATGCCGCATGGCGCAGACCTTGAAAAGCTTTCTGGTCTGGGGCTCGATACCCTTGGCACCATCAATGACCATCACCGCGCTGTCGGCGGCCATGAGGGTACGGTAGGTATCCTCGGAGAAGTCCTGGTGGCCGGGGGTATCCAGGATGTTGATATGGTAGCCCTCGTATTCAAACTGAAGGACGGAAGAGGTGACCGAGATACCTCTCTTTTTCTCGATCTCCATCCAGTCGGAGGTGGCATGGCGGTCGGAGGATTTGCCCTTAACCGCGCCTGCGGATTGGATGGCGCCGCCGTAGAGAAGGAATTTCTCGGTGAGGGTTGTCTTACCTGCGTCGGGGTGTGAGATGATGGCAAAGGTTCTGCGCTTTTCAATATGATTGCGAATGTCAGCCATGGGATGCCCTTTCTGTATCTGTAATTTTATATACTCAATCTTATTTATTATAGCCGAAAATATGGAATCTGTCAATGGTGTGACATACAAAATTTAGCTCCGCTGACAAAAAAATCCCGAACATCTTGACAAAAAGTGACCGCCCTCACTGAAGTGGAGGGCGGCTATTTTATGAGTTATCATCAATGTAATCGAATTGCCGTTATTTTTAATCATAGAGAACCGTTCTGCTCATAGTTTAGAAATTTCTATGATGCTTTTCTTATACGCAAACCTCACCGCTTCGTCAGCGTGATCCGTCCATCATCCATGGTGAAAATGCGGTCAGCACGGTTGGCGATGGTCATGTCGTGGGTAACCATGATGAGGGTCTGCCCCAAGAGGCGCTTGGTCTCCAAAAGGAGCTCCAGCACCTCATCCGCATTGGTACGGTCAAGATTACCCGTAGGCTCGTCAGCAAAAACGATATGAGGCAGGTTGATAAGGGCCCGTGCGATGGCCACGCGCTGCTGCTGACCGCCCGAAAGCTCGCTTGGTAAATGATGAAGTCTGTCGGCAATGCCCAAGGAGGACACCAGCTTGCGGAGGTTTTCCTCATAGGAAAGCTCGCTCTTATTACGCATCATGGTGGGAATGAGGATGTTTTCAAGGGCGGTAAACTGGGGGATCAGATTGTGGCTTTGAAAGACCATGCCGATGAAATCCCCGCGGAAAGCCCCCAACTCGTCAGCCGACATGGCGACGATATCACGGCCGCGGATATAGATACTGCCCGCATTGGGGCGATCCAGCCCAGCCAAAAGGTGAAGCAAGGTACTCTTACCCGAGCCCGAGGCGCCTACGATGGCCACAAATTCCCCTTCGTACACCTTCATGGTCACGCGGTTGACAGCGGTAATGACCTCGTCCGATTGGTCAAACTGCTTGACGAGATCACGGACGTCGAGGATCACGCGGTCGCTTCTTTCTGTATTTGATTGATTGTAATCCATATACGATTCCTTTCTCGGTTAGAGTTTTAGTTGATGATAATTCGGTCGGGATGCTTGCGCGCTTCCCTTTTGAAGAGGTGATACGGTATCTCGCAGGACAAAAATCCGCAAAGGATCGACACACAGAGGCAGGCAAGGAGGGCGGGCACCGACATTTCAAACTCATAGTACACGTTTTCGATAAGGCCAAATTTGGGCAAGAGCGTGTTGAGCAGCATATGCACCGCCCAGTTGCAGAGATAACTCAAAAGGGCGGTGACCAAGAAGGCCAGCCCCGACAGCACGCCGCCTGCCAGCCGATGGAGCTTTCCAAGGGAGTTTTTCTCAGCACCCAGGGCAAAGAGGAGATTGAATTCCAATCGGCGCTTGCGGTAATACATGATCTGAGAGAAAAACCACACCAGGGGGGAGATGACCAGCAGGAGAGCCGACAGGATCAGGATCATGGCTCGATCCTGCTTCATACCGTTGGTATGGGCCTCAAAGTAGTGTCCCGTGGGCTCTACCAGCCACCCCGAGCACACGCTGATGGCCTTGCGGATCTTCCCCTCGGCGGCTTGTACGGTACCGTAATCCGTGCCGTTCTCCATATAAACCTTCAGGGTATCCCGAATGACAGGCTTCTTTGCCAAGGTCTCATAATCCTCAAAGGTCACACCAAAGGTGATATTCTGATCCGAAGCAAGACCGTGCATGACCGCGGCCACAGTATATTCCTCGTATGTAAAATCGAAATTCTTGATCTGCTGGCGGAGCAGGTCCTTGGGATTGAAGGTCAACTCAATAGCCCCGTGGGCACTCAGATAAACCGCCACCATAACCTTGTCCCCGGGAGCAAAATCATAACATTTTTGGTTGTTGGCGTCCTCGCTGATGATCACCGTCTTTTCCTCAGTAAAAATGCGGTAGGGATCACCCTCGAAGGAGCACAGGCCGTTATTGACGAGGCTATCCAAATAGTCCTTGTCTACGGCTACGTAGTTATAGTCGTAGGTTGCGCGCTGATAACCCTCGGAGGCACGTTCGTCGCTGGGCACCAAGCTATCAGTACCGCCTGAGATCTGCTCCGGCCTCAAAAGCAAATGAGATTGGGTACTCCCTCCCGAGGTAGCGACAGACCACCCCACGTAGCTGACACCGTCTATGGCGTTGATCTCGTCCAGGAAGAGATCAAGATCCGTGCGGATCATTTCGATCTCCTCATCGGTGTAGGTGGGACGGGGAAAGATGGTATCGCCGTTTTCATCGGTTTCAAGCTCTTCGGCATCCTCCACTTTAAGCGTACCGTAGCGCACGGTGTATTCGTAAGGATCGATGGCATCGTGATATTTTTCCATATCAGAGATATAAAGGCCCGATACGAAGAAAGCTGAAAACAGCACGGCGGAGATCAAAAGCCCCGCATAATATTTACGCAAACGCCACATACCGAAAAGCTCGTATTTAACAGGATACCCTTCCCCGAACATACGGAAGGAGCGGTTGGGAGATACCACGAGACTGCCGTTATCCACGGCACGCAAAAGGCTCACAGGAGGCTTCACCGCCATGCGGCGCATGGGAAGATAGACCGCCAACAGCACTGCGGAAAGATTAAAGAGCAAAAAACAGATCACTGTGCGGAGAGATACGGCAGGGGTAATGCCGTTGGCCGCGTAAAGTCCTGCGGTAAGCCCTCCACCAACCAAAAGCGAAGGCAACACGGTGAAACAGGAGATGGCAAACAGTTCCCCACCCGCCGTGCCGTAAAGTTTGGGGAAATCCGCGCCGCAGGCCATATATATACCATATGTAAATTTGAAGTGGTTGACCCTCACACGGTACAGCACCCACAAGAGTGCCACCGACAATAACAGCCAAAGCAGAGTGATCCCCCAAAAGGTCAATGTGTAAGGAAGGATATAGTCGCTCTCACAAGTGAATAGAGGCGTCGTTCGCAGGATCCATCCCTCCTGGGAAATGGTGGAAAGCATTTGCCTTTTGACGTGAGAAAGTCCCGCATTCAGGTCCTTGGACTCGTTGAGTACAATCTTGGCCACCCACACCCCCGAGGATTCCTCGTAAAAGGAGGCGGAGACGAGATATTCGTCCAGGCGGTTGATCGCCAGATCAAAAGAATATTCCAGGTTCACCTTCTGTTCCTGGTCCATGCCTACCACCTCCACGTGGTGGTTGTATTCCTTGCGAACGATGGTTTCGGCATGAGACAGGTTGGTATCCGTCATGAAAGAGACGGTAAGAAAACCCGTCTGCACCACGAAGAGTGCCACGAAGAAGCAAAGATATTCCTTGAAAGAAAACAGCACGGTCTTGAAAGCGTTTTTCAAATTTCGGGGATAGAACACAGCGCTAATGCTTCGGGCCGTGACCGATAGCCAACGCAGAACGCGGCGCAGGCGGGGATACTTTGCCATGGGATGACCGTCCTTTCGTCAATAATGAACATATATAGTTATTATATCACCCATCTGTGACAACCGTGTGTCGATAGACCGTGGCAGAACGCACAAAGTTTTTTCTGTTTTTTTGTGCATATAGAAAAATAGAGATCGGTCGGCACCGACGGAAATCCGCTTTGGGTGACGACCGATCTCTATTCATACAAGATGATATCGCGCAATCAAATCAGGCGCGGCGCATTTATGCGCGAAGCCTCTCAGGCGCGGCGCATTTATGCGCGAAGCCTCTCAGGCGCGGCGCATTTATGCGCGATTAACCTTACCGGAACGCAGGCAACGAGAGCAAACAGCCACGGTCTTGGGAGTACCGTCAACGATTGCCTTTACCTTACGAATGTTGGGCTTCCAGGTACGATTGGTTTTACGGTTGGAGTGGGACACGTTCTGACCGTACACAACACCCTTACCGCAGACACTACATTTTGCCATTACTTGACACCTCCTTACTATGGTTTCCAGCCTGTCGGGATATGACAAGCTCGCAAACATAAGACAACAGTCTGTATTATACCATAATCCTTTCGAAATTGCAAGAGTTTTTTTGAAAAAAATTTGATTTTCTCTCGATTTTTTTAAAAAATCTCTTTTAGCGGCAAACGTTTTTCCATGAACCACAAATTTTCGAAAAAAGGCTCTTGAATTTAGGCGAAAATTCACAAAAAGTTATTGCAATCAAAACGAGAGTGTGGTATCATGAAACTGTAAATATTTCTGCGGAGGTTTACTATGAACAAACAGGACAGAATTTTGAATAGTTACGACAATGCCAAGGCTGAATACGCCGAGTATGGCGTGGACACCGACAAGGTGCTGGAACAGTTTGACGACATCTCCATGTCCCTGCACTGCTGGCAGGGCGACGACGTGGTAGGCCTCGAAGGTCTGGGCGACGTGGAGTCCCAGAACCTGGTCACGGGCAGCTACCCCTATGCCGCGAGGACCGGTGACGAGCTGAGATCCGACATCAAGATGGCCTTCTCCCTCTCCCCCTTCAAGCACAAGGTCAACCTGCACAGTATGTACGCCGAAAAGAAGAACCCCAGAAACGATCTCACCATTGAGGACTTCCGCTACTGGGTGGATTTCGCCAAGGAGAACGGTTACGGCCTGGACTACAACGCATCCTTCTTCACCCACCCCATGATGAACAACGGCTTCTCCCTCGCTTGTCTCGACAAGTCCACCCGCGACTACTGGATCGAGGCGGGCATCGATAGCCGCGAGATCTCCCTGGCCATGGGTAAAGAGCTGGGTCAGAAGTGCTTCAACAACATCTGGATCCCCGACGGTCTCAAGGACGTCCCCGTGAACCGCTACCGCTACCGCGAGCTGCTGATCGAGTCCCTGGACAA
Source organism: Clostridia bacterium (assembly GCA_017456905.1). Lineage (GTDB taxonomy): Bacteria > Bacillota > Clostridia > Oscillospirales > CAG-272 > CAMEON01. The sequence goes on along the minus strand of JAFTIL010000028.1, from coordinate 23,598 downwards.
GATCCTGGGCACCCCCTACACCGAGGAGGAGCACAAGTACGCCGCCGACGTGCTGGAGGGTAAGGTATTTGGCATCGGCACCGAGGCCTTCGTAGTGGGCTCCCATGAGTTCTATTTGGGTTACGCCGCCACACACAACTGCGGTGTCACCCTGGACACGGGCCACTTCAACCCCACCGAGAATATCCCCGACAAGCTCTCGGCTTATCGTCCCTTCGTCCGCGACCTCATGCTCCACATCTCCCGCGGTCTGCATTGGGACTCCGACCACGTTCTCATTCAGGACGACTGCCTCATGACCATCATGCACGAAATGCGCATGGGCAACCTCTACGGTGACGTGGCCATGGGTCTGGACTTTTTCGACGCCTCCATCAACCGCGTGGCTTGTTGGGCGATCGGTCTTCGTGCCGCCGCCAAGGCTGTCCTCGCTTCCCTTCTCGAGCCTGTGAATCTCACCGACAAAGCTGAGGTGGAGGGGGACTTCACCTCCCGTCTCATGCTCATGGACGAGGCCAAGAACCTCCCCATGAACGCCGTCTGGGAGTATATGCTCATGAAGAAGGGCATCGCCATCGGTCAGGATGCGCTGGCTGAGATCAAAAAGTACGAAAAGGACGTCATGGCGACGAGATAAAAAATACCTTTATAAAATCCCCACGCTATGTTCTATAGCGCGGGGATTTTGCTTTTATTAATGGTCACCTCTAAAAACTCTCTTGACGGAAAAACCACGGTGATTTTTTTCGTCACATTTCGCAGATTTTTCTTCGCGTAGCTCTACTACGCGTGCGAAAAATTGTATCATTTGACAAAAAACTCCCGCGCGGCTTTCTCGCCAATAGAGTTTTTAGAGGTTCCCTAATGGTTTCTGACATGCCGCCGTTTGAACAGCATCCTGTAAAACAATCGAAACGGGACGATCATACTGGTGAGGATCTCATCGGGGGACATATGGCGGAAATAGCTTGTGTCCTCTTCTTCTTCCTGCTTGTAGTCCAGAAGATTTCCTTTGTAATGCACCGAATCCGAGAGGAGCGGGATGAGATCGTCGGGACGGTAGCGGTGGAGGGGCTTGTCTATGGGATAACCGAGGCCCTGCAAAAGGAACATGACAAACTCAATGCAGGAAAAGGCCTTATAGGTGGAAAAGCCGCCCGTGATGGGGGTGCTGAGTACCGAGAAAAGATTATACATATATTCCCTGCTCTGCATGATACGGTGGATGGTATCCTTTACCCAAGCGTATTGCTCCTCGGTGACGGGAATACGGAAGATCATGACGTTAACGCAGGAATGTTTACCAAGGGAATAGCGGAACATGGTCTCCTTGACCAATCGGCCCAAAAGCAACGCCTCATGCTTGGGGCGCGCAAAGGCGTATAGCTCGGTCATATTTTCGTCCAGAGCGATGGCCGCGTGATTGTAATTGATCTTGCCGAGACGCCGTATGGTCCCGCCGAAAGCAGTGTGGGTCTGGGAGATCAGGATATAGATATATTTCATATGCCTCTGTTTTGTGTTGGAAGTGATTGGTATAAACCAATGACATTATACACCAAACAGAGGCATATTGTATTAACTGAATATTAACCAACTGTGTTTTTTCGCCGAAAATTCGGTGAACAGGCTTATTGATCCCTCTTTTGATGCCTTTTTTGTATCCAGCGATACAAAAGCAGGCCACCACCGCTGACAAGAGCCGTAACGACAAAGATGATGACAGCGGCAACATAGTTCTTTTCTCCCACGGCATTACCGCCGACGGTGGATGAAACCACCGAAGGAAGTCGGGCAAAGGTGGTGAGCAAAAGATAGAGGGGGATGCTCATATCCGTCAGTCCGATGGCATACGTAAACATATCCTTGGGCGTTCCGGGAATAAGGAACAAAATCAGCACCAGGGTGTTACGCTTTTTAGGATCTCTCAAAATGGGCAGATTGTCCATTTTTTCTTTGGGATAAAAAGCATAGACAAATTTACGGCCAAATTTTCTGACAAGTAAAATGACGGCAATACTGCCGAGGATCATTCCCGCCACACATATGATCGTTCCCCACACGGCGCCGAAGGCATAGCCCGCGGCGATCTCCACAAGCTCGCCCGGCACCAACGCCACGACTACCTGAACGGCACAGATCAACAAAAGGCAGAGAGCACCGAGAAAGTAATTTTCGGAAACCAGCGCACGCACCTTCTCGGCATCGCTGAGATATTCGCGAAACAAAATAATGAGCACCACCGTCAAAACCAAGAACACCGCTGATGCCAAACTGAGCACCAGGGCTGCTTTTGATTTTTTCACAGGTATTAGAGTCTTCGAGGCAGATGGTGTTTTTTTCATATAGTCCTTTCTTTTGGGGAATAAGCGGTCGTCAATTCTCCCCGTCTGGTTGATGGATAGAGGGAAGGAACACCGTGAACACACTTCCCATATCGGGGCTGCTTTCAACGGTAATATGACCTCCGCAAAGCTCCAGTATACGGCTGACGATGGTCAAACCGATGCCGTTCCCTTCGCCGCCGTGGGAGTGATCGCCTTGATAAAACTTTTCAAATATATGCGTCATGACCTCAGGAGACATACCGTTGCCCGTGTCGCTGATACACACCTTGATCACACCGTTGTCCTCCCGCAGAACACAGGAGACCTTTCCCCCATGGGGGGTGAATTTGATAGCGTTACCGAAAAGATTGATCCAAACCTCCGAAAGCATAGCCTCATTGAAGCAATAGGAAACGGGGTCGAGATTCAGATCCAGTTCAATATCCTTGGCTTCCCATTGTTTTTCCAGGAGCAAAAGACAAGTGCGGATCTGCTCGTCCAGGTCGAAACGCTTTTTATCGGTTACGATCTCCTGGTATTCCAGCTTGGACAGAAGCAATACGTTGGTAGCCATTTTAGCCAAACGATCGGATTCGGAGGCGATGATGGAAATATATTCCCTCTCTTCTTCTTGGGAAAGTCCTCCTGCTTGGAGCTGATGTGCAAAGCCTCTGACCGAGACGATGGGGGTCTTGAATTCATGAGAAAAATTGTTGATAAAATCCTTGCGGAACATCTCAATACCGTCAAGCTCCCTCGCCATATGGTTAAAGCTTCGCTGCAGCATGCCCACCTCAGTGGATTCATCAAAATTTTCCCTGAGCTGGATCTTGAAATCTCCCCGCGAGATCTTGTTGGTGGCGTTGATCATCTCCTTCAAGGGAGACAAAAACCATTTTGAAATAATGGCCGCCAAGCCCGTACCGATGATAGAGCTGGCTAAGAGGCAGGCCACCACCGTGGCCGTGGCATATTCGGCAAGCTCAGGGAAGATCTTTTCCAGAAGGATATAGATAAGCACCGTAAACACCGTAGTGACCACCATAACGGACAGCACGAAAACAGTCAGGATCATACGGAGCGATTTGATGGGCAGTCCCCTTCTTCGTCTTTTCCCTTTGACGTGCTTTCGTGTCTCGGGTGCTTGAGTCACCTGTCGCTTCATTTGAGGAACACCGCCTTATAGCCGAGACCTCTCACGGTGATAATATCAAAATCTTTATTATCTCTGAATCGGTCGCGGAGGCGGCTGATGTGTACGTCCACCGTGCGCTCGTCGCTTTCGGAGTCCATGTCCCAAAGCTCGTCCATAAGCTGACGGCGGGTGAAGATCTTATTGGGATAAGACAGGAGCTTGAACAAGAGCAGAAATTCCTTTTGGGGGAGCTCCATACCGCCCGGAGCTGTGGGGGCTTCTCCATCGGTGCGGACGGTAAGAGAATCGTAATAAAGCACCGTACTGCCCACGGCCAGCTTACGCTCGCTGACGATGCGTGAGCGGCGCAAAAGAGCGCCCACACGGAGGATCATTTCCTCTTCGTCCACAGGCTTGGTCATATAATCGTCGGTGCCAATGATAAAGCCACGGCGCTTATCCATAGGGGTCTGCTTGGCGGAGACCATAAGGATCGGCAAAGTATTACCGCCATCGCGCAATATCTTGGTAAACTCATAGCCGTCCATGCGCGGCATCATAATATCCAGAATGATCAGGTCCACGTGTTTTTTATCCAGCTGTTCCAGCGCATCCTGTCCGTCAATGGCGGGGATGGAATGGTATCCGTATCGCTCCAGCACGGCACACATCAGGCGTCTTGTATTGTTGTCGTCTTCTACGACCATAATATTAAACATAAGTACCCTCCATGAAAGAGTTGTATGTTCTTATATTTTACACCCAATATATGAACTCATTATCAACGAAAAGACAAAGTGGCTGAATTTTGCGTTCAATATCCTGAGGATGCTCGGTTTATACAAACCCATTTTTGGGGATTGACAAATCACGGGTTTATCATCTATAATATTCACAGGCGACCCACTGGCAGGAGTGGGTCGCTATTTTTATATCAACAAGGAGGAAAAAAATGTATAAGAGAGTTAAAGAAAATTCTTGGATGAACGGAGTACAGCGGGAATACGCGGATATTTATGTTGAAAACGTCCGGGAAGCCAAAACCGTTGACACAAACGACTACATTCAGGGCAGCAAGCTGTACGTGATTGAGACGGCACAGCTGTACGTGCTGAGCCGCGAAGGCGGGGTATGGCGGAACGCCTCTAACGGTTCCGTGCTCCAGTAAGAGGTGCTGCTATGGAAAGAGGAATGGATCTGGACGCACTGCTTATGGATAAGGTGTGCGGCGGTTCGAGCGGCGGTTCGAGCGGCGGCTCTATCAGCTCCATCGCCCTGGTGGACGATGGAGAAGGCAATTTTACCATCGTGACCACGGGCGACGGAACGGCTACTCTCGCTCATGATGACGAGGGGAATTTTACATTGGAGGTAAACTGAAATGGCAGAAATGAAATCTTTGAACGGTCATGAGATCGTAGATGCCGCGGCGCGGGAGAGGCTGGATGATCTGGAAAACAACGGCGCAGGAAGCGGCATTGATCTGTCCGGGTATTCCACAACCGAAGAAATGAATACTGCGATTGCAAATGCTATAGCAGACGCCGACGATGTTGTGATCGTAACGGCTGACGCAGCGTCAGGTTTGGCATCTCATACGTCGGACGAAATTTTAGAATTTGTAAATTCCGATCGATCCGTGGTATTACATGCCGAGTTGGAAGGTACCAAAATTATACTTCCCTACGTGATAGGCCCTATTGAAGGGATGGCGTTTTTCGCTTCGCTCGTTACCATGGGAAATGGGATAGGAGCGGCTTGTGCGCTCGTCGATTCGACAGGGAAAGTTATTGCGAGCGTAGAATCTATGGGGGGGGCTGCGGTTCGTTATGACCAAGCGCAAAACCTCACAGATGCGGAAAAAGCTCAGGCGAGACAAAACATGGGCATCACGGGTACGGGCGCAGACGGAAAGACCCCCGTCAAGGGAGTTGACTACTACACAGAAGACGACAAAGCGGAGGTCGTCCAGGAAGTTCTCGCCACCATGGATCTTCCGCTGTACGGTTACGTTGATGAAAACAAAAACATCATTATTTCGGGCACACTGGAAGGCAGTGCCTATACCGTCAAATATGAAATGGAGGACGGCTCTACGCTGGATATCGGTGATCTTGTTTTGGGTACAGAGCAAGAGATCACAAACCAAATTCCCCTTTCCACGGATACAGACGGTACGATCTATAACGGGGGGCTTGGTTACAAGACGGATACTAGAATCAATTCCTCCGGCGTAGACGCTGAATCTGCCGATGTAAGTGTCACAGGATATATTCCTGCCGAGAACGGTCAAACGGTTTATATGAAGGGCATTGCCATCGAAAACTCCGGATTGTCCAAGATCGTCATGTACGACTCGGACAAGAGTAAATTAACCGAGGTATATACGTCTGAACTCAGCTCTGTGGGCAACGACGTATATAGTTACACGATCGCTCAGGAGGGTACGGCGTACATCCGAATTTCTTCTTACAACGTGTTTGACGGCAGCCAAATCGTAACCATCGACCAGCCCATCGAGTGAGGTGAGTACATTGAAATATGAATACACTCATTTTATACCTCAAAATAGTGCACCGCCCGAAGCAAAAAAAATTGGCGTATACAACGCTGCCGGAAAACGCACGATGGGCTTCCCCGTGGGGAGAATGACACCGCCCGAGGGAACCAAGCTTTATTCCTTCGGTCTCATATCCGACACACATATTCAGCCTGACTCTACCGATGGTGAGATCTATTCAGCGCGACTTGAGACCGCACTCGCTTGGTTCAAGGAGCAGGGCGCTACGTTTGTCGCTCATTGCGGAGACATCACCAACGTCGGATTATATATGGGAGAGGGCAGTTCTCCGGGGTATTATCCCGACCAGTTTGCCGAATTCAAACGGATCTGCGATCTGTACCCAGATCTTCCCGTATACAGTATCTGCGGCAATCATGACAGTTACTATTCCGAAGGACCCATCGAAAGCTATAAGACGGAGCTGCAGAGCTATACGGGCCACGGGCTGTATTATTACGCTTATCAAGGCAACGATCTGCTTCTCTTTATCAGCCAACCCTCGGGAACTTTGCCCTTAAACGAAGCAGAACTTAATTGGCTGGAGGTAATGATGCTCTCATACCCCCACAAAAGGTGCTTTGTGTTCATTCACCCATACATCAGCGGAGACAGCGGTAATACGCTGGATGCATACGGAAACGCCCTTCTTCCCGACTCCTCCACTGTGACCACCAGGGTGAAGAAAGCACTTGCCGGACACGGAAACGTCGTCCTGTTTCACGGTCACACACATTTTATGCCCTCTATGCAGGAATTGGACGAGCTGACCAACTATACAAACAAAAACGGTTTCCACTCTGTTCACGTACCCTCTCTGAGTGCCCCCGCATTTGTAAATGAAGCCGGGGAGAGACAAATCACAAATGAGGAAAGCTACGGTTATCTGGTAGACGTATACGACGACTGTATTCTACTCCGTGGCCGAGATTTCGTCAAAAATCAGTGGATTCCCATCGGCACGTTCAAGATCAATTGTAGGCAGTAAAGGGACTTTCAAAAAACCTCCCGTTGTTCTTTCTGAGCAACGGGAGGTTTTCACTTGACTTCAAGCTTATTTTTTCTTTAATTTTTGATAAACAGACGGAAACCTATAGGAAAACATGGAAAGAAGCATTTGAACGTCTCGCTTCCCCAGCAATTTCCTTTCCTCTGCATTAAAGGCATCACGGATCAGCTTTTTGGCCTCTTGATCGCCCTTCATTTCAACAGAACGGTAGATCGCAGACCGATAGTAAACCTTGGCTTCCTCCACATAGTGACGTTCCAACAAAAAGCGTGCCACGTGTAATATAGCCATCAGGCTGTCGATCTGACGAACACGGGTTTTGTTATGAATGATACTCGTTTCCCTCTGCACGTAATGGTATACGACCGTCGAGGTAACAGATACAGTCGAACAGTGCCCTATGACGTGGGGAAACGTATACGTATCTTCAGCCGATTTTAAAGAAGGATAACGGATATCCTTAAAAATCGTCCTCCGATATAGCTTCGCCCAAGCGCTGCAAGGCAAGGGCTTTTTCAAAGAACCGATCATGTGCATTGCTTCGTCCTTGCTGATCACGCAGTCATGCATCCACGGATAGGATGACGGCGTTTGGCTTCCGTCAGGATATACTTTTACAAATTGGCCAACCACAAGATCGCTCTGCTCTTTTTCGATCCGCGAGAGCATGGTTTCGATGGCGTCCACCGTCAGATAATCGTCGGAATCCACAAACGTTATATATTCCCCGGAGGCCCTATCAATTCCGGAATTCCGAGCAAAACCCAACCCTCCGTTCTTTTTGTGTATGACGCTAATACGAGAGTCTTTGGCTGCCCATTCATCACATTTTTGAGGGCACGTATCGGGGCTTCCGTCATCGACCAGGATGATCTCGAGATTTTTATACGTTTGACCCACAACGCTCTCTACACATTTATCGAGATACTGCTCCACATTGTAGATTGGTATCACCACACTAACCAACGGATCCATTTTTTAACCCTTCCTCAAAATCTTCAGCAACTGCTTGCTTTTCTTTTTATTGGTCAAAATTAAAATCATACACAGTCCCGCTGAAAAGCCCAGCGAAATGAAGCCGTTGACGATCATCTCGACAAACTCATTTGAAAAGGACTGCAGACAGCAGCTTAAAAAGCCAAGCGCTACGGCAAATGCCAAAATCATACCGTAGCTTCTGAGATAGAACACTTTAGGCGAAGCGGTAAAGGCATTTTTAAACAATACGTAAGGCTCCACCACGTGACAAATGACCAGATTCGTGATGATGGTGGCAACGATGACACCCGTAACACCAATGAAATTGACGAACAAGATGGATAAAATAATGTTCAGAACACCTTCGAACAGGGGCTTCCAACGATCCTGATAAAATGATCCCGTTGCGTCTCTGAAGGTGAGTGTACTGTGCCGCATGAATTGCACGAATCCATTCAATGTAATGACGAACGAAACACTCTTGGACACGATCAACTCGGGAGAAAACAGAAGCGCGATCAGATGATCAACGACAGCATAATATCCCAAGAAAAAGACTGTTCCTATGATAAAATTCAACAGATGAAAGCTCTCATAGTATTTTTGCACCGTCGGTTTATCTTCCTCTACGCACAAGTGGCCGATGACCGAAGTCAACGACGTGAACACCAGCGTCAGAATTCCCGACATGGAAGAAAGGATCATGGTATAGTTAGAGTATTCACCTAGGGCGACCACACCGACAAAAGCCGAAATGATCACGCTATCGACCGTATTCACCAAAACGTATCCGATCTTGTGCATGAACATGGCTTTGATGCTTCGTTTCACGTCATTTTTGGTTTCATCATCCAACGCCGCCCGCGTCTTGATAACTGCGCCATAGTTCTTTCTGACAGCAATTTCAGACGCTATCCATTGAGCCAAAACCGCAAGGATCCGACAGATCAGATAACCCTCAAAGGATCGTGTCAAATACAAAACCACGATCTGTAAAACATATTGCAAGACCACACCACCCTGAGAAATAGCGGTGGTAATATAATTGTTTTTGTAGGCATTGATCAAAGAGGTTTTTGCGCTGAACAAGTACGTTGCCGTTACCGATATCAACATCAGTAAAAAAGTCAAGTGCATATTCACGCTCAGTTGACTGTAATCCTTAACCAAAAAAGGCAAGAACGGCAAAATTGCTAATCCGCCGACAAAGATCATTGCGCCAATGATCAAGTACAGCTTTCGAAACAAATGATAAAGTGCTGATACTCTATCATGATTGCCTTCAACGATCGGCTTGTACATACAAAAGATAATGGCACTGCCCACTCCAAGTTCAGCAACCGACAAAAAGCCGATGATGCTGATATACAGGGAATTCAGGCCGTTAACTTCGTTTCCGCACGCACCGATCAATGCCCTTTTGACCACAATAGCCATGACCATCGTGATAATTTTAAAAGCAATGGACACGACTACGTTCAATTTTCCTTTTTTTACATCCATCTACTCCACCATTCAGTATATCGAACCATCAGACATCATCCCAAGCCGCAGAGCGGTTCCCGTTCATTTTTGAAAACAAACCGTTGGCGCTCTCGCGAAATCGGATCTATGATCTGTAGTATTTTAATCGAATCAATTTTTTATAGAGCGGATACCCGCCGTGCGCCACGATCCAAGCCATTTTCCGTTCGTGCTGATTCATACAATCAAAAACACGATAATATTTTTTGACCAGCTTTATGCTGGCTTTTTGTTGCGGCTTGTACTTGGCTTCGGTCGTTCTGCAAAGGATCTCTAAAAAGAAAAGATGTGCGCTAACCTCCATCGTGATCAAATGGTCAGACAACTCGGGATAGTTCTTTTGTACGATCTCTTTTTTTCGCTCGCAAAAATACAGCATATCGAAATACTTATCCGAAAATGCGTTTCTTGAGCTTGACCCTGACCGAACGTAATACAAATAAACACTTACGTTATGCTGTACCACCGTGGGCTGTAAGGTGTAACACTCAAACAAAAAGAAGCCGTCTTCGTTGATGCTTCTTCCCTCCGCAAAACGCACCGCATGAAAAACGGAGTGCTTAAATAACTTTGCACAGGCAGAATTGGTCTGACGCTCGCCTTCCAAAGACAGGCGCAGCATCTCCATCCCAGAATAGACGTTCAAGGACTGATCCTCATACACGCTCGTAATCGTTCCGTTGGGTAAAACCGTGCTTTTTACGGCAGAAGCCATATCGGCGTTATAGATCAGCAGATCGTTGAGCAAAAATTCAATGGCGTTTTCCTTGATCTCATCATCACTGTCCACAAAGGCAAAATACTCTCCCGTCATGTGATCCAGGCCGTTATTTCTTGCCGACGATACGCCGCCATTCTCCTGATGAATGACCTTGATCCTTTCATCCGCTTCAGCATATTGGAGACATACGTCCAAAGAGGCATCCGTTGAGCCGTCATCAATCAAAAGAATCTCTATGTTTTTGTAAGTTTGCTTGATCATCGACTCAATACACAAGGGGAGATAGGCTTCACTATTGTATATGGGAACGATGATGCTGACTTTTTTATCTTCCATGCGTTATTACCGTTTTTTATTGATAATCCTTCGCTTCAAAATGCTGCTTGGCCCATTCGTCGGTCTTGCAGATAATTCTGGCAGGATTTCCCGCTATGACAACGTTGTCGGGGAAGCTCCCCTTCACCACCGCGCCTGCACCGACGATCACGTGATCCCCCAACGTGGTTCCCGGCAAAAGAATGGCTCTCATGCCTATGAAGGAATGACTGCCGACACTGATGGGCTTCAAGAAACGCCCTGTTAACGCGGGGTCGATCATCTGTAAGCCTTTGGATATGGAATAATCGTGCGTCAGAAAAACAACGTCCTCGGAAATCGTGGTTGCATCTCCGATGGTGATCAGAGAATAATCATTGGCATCAAACATAACGGAGGGCGCAATAAATCCATGCTTTGTAGCATAATAATTTTCGGAAATATTGATTCCCATATCACGCAGAAATTTGGGATATTTTGCTTTATATCGTTCGGGGTTAAATTTGTGCAGCAGTTTATAATACCGCTTCAATATGGCTTTTATATATATATTCATATATTCTTCCTTGCCGTAACGATTTTGCAATTCAGCCACGAATGCATTCATCCGTGTTGCCCGTCACACGCCACGGGGAGGCATTGCACTTGTGTGACAACCACTCCCCCCAAAAAAAGGGGCGCGGTCCAATAAAAGAGTCGATCTTTATCAGAGGAGCATCTTACCGTCTGCACCGAAGGCGTAGACGCCTACGGGCAGATGACAATAAGAAACGGGACACTCTCTGGAAATATTGGTCACAACTGCGCTGTAGTTGCCTGCCCCGCAGAAGTAGTACGCACCCTCGTGCTCATACAGACCATACTTGGAAAGACCGTAGCCGTTCTTCTCGGCATAGGCCGCCATGGTGGAAACAGAGGAAACACCGTAGTTGCCGGCTGTGGGGATCATATTCTTATAATCGGGGATAACCTTTGACAACGACATCATGCCGAGCACCATGACCAAAGCGGTCAAGAAAGCCAAAACGCGAATAAATCTCGTATGTGTCATAATTTTCTCCTTTCGAGGAATGGGGAAAAATCTATGTAAACCGACAATAACGGAGAAATCCTTATTCTTGCATATACTCAATATAGGATTTTTCAAGATCCATGATCTCATAGTAGTGGTGGCCCACTTTTTGTTCTTCGGGAAGATCTGCACGCCAATCACCGTATTTTTGTGTCAGATACTCATCATATTTTTCGGGCACACGTACGTCAAGGCCTTCAAATTTGACCATCCTTCCCTGCCCGTAGTGCTCACGGGGGGCATATTCCAGCTTGCCCTGCCAGTTGGCGTGATTACACCAAAGCACCGAGCCCTCGGTTGAATATGCGGACAAAGCCTTTTGCAATCTGCTGACGATTTTTGCGGTACGCCTATGGACCCCCAAAAAGCGAAAGATATTCAAAAGAATTCTGACCTTCAAGCTATACGTCCCTCGATATGCCGAGAGGAGCAGCAGCTTTTGATAATCCTTATAGATCTCCAGCTTTCTGATCTCACTTGATCGAGTCGGATATCCATCCAACGGGAACACATCAAGATACACACCGTGGTTGATCCTCATCTCTCTTGATGGTGTTTCAATATACGTTGTCCGACTGTCACGAAGCTTGGCCGAGATCCACGGATATCTTGGATCCGTCTCGTGGGTCTGCAGAAAAATTCCTTCGGGCAATAAAGCTTGCGCTTCTTGACAAAAAACGCGGTAATCCTCGCGGGTCAGCGCCACGTCAATATCATCATCCCACGGAATAAAACCGCCATATTTGACCGCTCCTAATGCGCTGCCGCACACAAGATAATATTTCAGTCCCAGCTTGTCGCATAGTTCTACGAAAATTTTCAGCATTTCCAGTTCTTTTTGTTGTAACGGATTCATTTCATTGCTCCATATAACTTGAGATATTCGTAGAATTTTTTGTTTTGATTGAATGAGTCTGCCTTCAGAAGGCAATCGCTTTTTTTAATGATATCTTGGGTGCAAATATAACGGATCTTCTCTTCCAGGGCGTCAACGTCATTTTTCGGGACGACGGCGCCGCAGGTCTCATCCAACATTTCCGCGCTTCCACCCGTATCAAAGGTCAGCACAGGCGTTCCACAGGCCAAAGCTTCCATATTGACGGTTGGATAGTTCTCTTCTCGGGTCGGGTTCACAAACACGTCGGCCGCGGTATATATTTCCGCCAGCTCCGCCTGATTTTGTGTGCGTTGGATCGAGATGATACTGTCAGGTAATTGCTGATCGATCTTATCATTCGTTCCCACCAACACGATCTGATAAGCCTCATCCAACCGCTTGGCCAATTCAATGAATACATCCAGGCCCTTTCGTGCGTCCCAGTCAAAGGCAACGCCAAGGATGACTTTTTTGTTTTCACAACCGTAACGCAAACGGAAATCGCTTTCCCTGGGCCGAAAAATCGAAAGATCTATGCCGTTATTGATGATCTGTACGGGGTATTCCTTCAAAAAGGATTGCTTGACAAGATCCCCCAGCCATTGTGACGGGGTTATGATCGTAAGATCAAGCCCTTGGAACAGTTCCTTTTTTTGTCCGTAAAGCCATCGGCTGCGGTCAAAAATCCAACTGTATTTCTTTTTTTGCGGACAATGATGGCATCCTGTTTTCCATTTGTCGCAATCAACCATGTCGAAATAGGGACAGTATCCCGTAAATTCCCAGCAATCGTGAAAGGTCCAATACAGCTTGATCTTTTTGTCTTTAAAGTATGAAAACAACAATCCCAGATGGCAGTTATGGCTATGAAGATTGTGCAAGTGAACGACGGTCGGTTGAATACGCTCCAGATGGTCTATCAGCCTTTTGGTTGCGACCACACTGTTAAAGCCGTAATTCCCTTTCAAGCGGGAGTACAAAGCGTTTAATTTTACGTATGTCTTTGAAGCATATGCCTGCCCCGACAACTCATGACAATCAGACTGCGTATGTAAGATATAGTTCTCTATCTGATGCAGTGACAATAAACGACTGACAGCAAGGCATATCTTGCCTGTACTACCTGACGTGCAGGTAGCATTGATCTGAACGATTTTCATAAAAACTATCCTGTTTTGATCTTATTTCCAAAAAGGAACGTAGGGATACGTATTTAAGGAACTGATCCCTGTCTTGCAGCTCACATAAGTCGTATATAAATAATAAACCGTGAAAAAGGCAGTCAGGACGATGCTTGCCAACCAGGCCACTTCTTTATAATTAGACTTGGTGTTTTTCAATATTTTCGGGATCAGCACGGGAATGAAGATAACGAAATAGTAATTGAGGCGCATGGCCAACGTATGCACAGGCGCAAAGCACTGCAATATAACGGCCATGATCAAAAAGTTACGAAGGCCTATGGTCTCTCTGTCCATCTTTTTTTCATCGGGAAGTACATACGCAAGCACCAGGAACAATGCGAACAAAATGAGCATTGTGTAAGCACCCGTGTTTTCTATGGTTGCGGCATATTTTTCACCCAAAACAGAGTTTAAAATCGATGTAGCCCAAGTGAAGATAGGTTTATTGAAAATAAAAACCAAGAGAAGACCGGGGACAATAAACCACAAGTGCTTTTTCTTGAAGGACACGTGGTACAGCGGATAAAACAAGTAAACAACAAACGCAGAATGATGGAAGCCCAGGGCCACGGTTGCAAAGATCAAAAACCACCAAAACTTCTTTTTGCGGACAAACTCATAGGCAACAAGACCCATAGCCATGGCCAATACTTGTCTCAATCCCGAGAACAGCATGACAAAGGTGGACATATTGACGAAAAGAATGATCTTCAAAAAGCCGTATTCCCTGTCGTCGCAATACACCTTGGCAACGGGGATGACGGATAAAAGCGCCACGATCGTCAGAAACCATTGAAAGTTCTGTGTTACTTTGCCGACCAGCCAATTCAGCAACCAATACAGGAAGTCGGATCCATACTTAAAAACCTCCGAAAAATCAGCACGGATATACCTGGCAAAGAATTCGGCGTAATTATACGTATCATTTCCGATACTTATGTGTCTCACCGATAGCAAAACGATCAAGAGAGAAAAGAAAACAGGCAGCATAAGGCTGGAGTTTAAAATTCTTTTGCTCGTCCCCACCGAAAGAAACCATTTTCTGTTTCGTTCCTGAACGGTCACCGTACATGCCACACAACCAAACAGAAGGGGAACGAATAAAAGTATAAGATACGGAATCATAAGATAACAAATTATCCTTTACATTTTTATTCTCATATACACCTTTTTCGCGCCAAGACGCAAAAGCGCATACGTACGGCACAAAAAAGCCTTGATGCTTAAAGACATCTTTTTTCGAGGGGCTATTTGTACCGCATAATCGAAAGCAGCTTTTCCGTCAGAGGGACGTGTGCTGAGATATGCGTCTCTGATCAACAGCGCATAAAGCTCTGCGTTTTGAGGATGATGCTCGCGAAGCCACATAAATCGTCTTTTCCACAGCATATCGTTTTCGGGATGCTTGGACGAATAGCCGATACTTCTTCCGACTTGAGCGGCGTGCATTCTGCCCTTCACAAGCACCTTCGGTACATAGTGCAGCTTGATGCCGCCCGTGTACATACGAAACCACCATTCCACGTCATTCAAGATCCGCAAGTTCTCGTCCAACACACCGAAAGTTTCAAACACCTTTTTGTGTATCAAGCAGGAACAGCCGTGAAAATTGAATTTTCTCGGCTGTGCTACCAAATATTCGTTGCCCGACATATTCTCCACAACAGCCTGTGTTTTTTGCTCTTTGGAGAGTTTGGAGCGGCGTATGGTATTTCCGGAAGCATCAATCAGCTCGTATGCCGCAAACAGCATATGCATCGGCTCTTCATCTTCGGGAATATGTAAGGCCTTCAGATAATCCATTTCCGCTTGGAGCTTCTCGGGCAGATACAGATCATCGTGGCTCAGCCATGAAAACCATTCGCCCCTCATCTTTGAAATGCCGAAATTGATCGCCGAGGAAGAACCGCCGTTCTCTTTTTCGAAATAACGTATTTTGTCACCGTAGGACTTTGCAACGGCGGCAGTGGCACCATCATCCTTAGAGCCGTCGTTGACCACAATGATCTCCACGTTGGCATAGGTTTGAGCCAATGCGGAATCAATGGCCTCAGCTAAATAGTTGCTTCCGTTATAAACAGGTATCACAATGGATATGAAAGGCTCACGCTCATTCATTGCCGTATCGTTCCTTCCTGAATTTTTTCGCAGAATACAGATGATGATTCCTCGCCTTGACTTGATGATATGGGGTGATAAATTTCCATCATCAGCGGAACGATTCGCGAAACATCATAGGACTCCGAGAGCTTCACGTTACGAACGCCTATTTGCTTTCTCAACGTCGGATCATCAGCCAGCTTTCGGATTGCCTCAGCAAAACCGTCTGTATCCTTCGGGGCGCATTTATATCCTGTCACGTTGTTTTGGCTGTAATCATTGATGCCGTGAACGTTGGACGTTACAATGGGGAGACCGCAAGCCATGGCTTCAATGGCGGCCAGACCCAGACCTTCGCGATAGGATGGGAAGCAGAAGATATCCGCCGCATAGCAAAGCTCGGGGATATCGTTTCTGTACCCCAACATATGCACGCGATCTGCCATCCCCAAGCTTTGGGCCAATTGCAGCAAGGCATCTGCCAGAGGGCCGCTACCCGCGATCATGTAATGCATGTTTTCCCGCTGTAGCCTTGCCATGGCACGAATGATGATCTGATGATTTTTGTTTTCATTCACTTCACTCACCGAAAGCAAGACCGTAGCATCCTCGGGAATGCCCAGTTCGCGTCGTTTGGCAGCTTTGTCTACGAAAACATTTTGAAACCGTTTCAGATCCACGCCAACGCCGGGGACGTAAAGCACTTCCCTTGCCTTCATTTTTCTTTGTGCAAGCGAATAGTCCTCATGGTTGATGGTGATCAGCTTGTCGGTATAGTGGGCGCAGAGCTTTTCCACAGGGTAATAGATCAGCCAGTTCTTCAGTGGCGCACCTTTGCAGAAGTGGAAGCCGTGAGCGGTATAAAACACCTTGACCCCTTGTGTTTTTCGGAGCTTTCTGCAGGCCAAGCGGGTACAGGTTGCCGCAACGGGGGTGTGGCAGTGGACGACGTCATAACGGTTTGTCTCAACCAGCCCTTTGAGTTGCTTGATCGCCTTCACGGTTGCCTTGCTCAAAGGGGAGCGGGAGCAGTCGATCTGATGCACGGGACATCCCAATTCATGGTAAAAGGGGTCCACGGGACGATCGCTTTCATTGCAAGCGATCTCTACGGTATGTCCTTGGCCGATCAGCTCCTTGATCAAGTCCTTAAAGAACCCCATGGTAAGACCTATGGTGGTTACGTATAAAATCTTCATATCTTTCTTTGGGCGGGAACACCGATATAGGTTCCGCTTTGTTCAATGCTTTTAACCACGACCGCCCCTGCGCCAATCGTACAGCCCCCACATATAGCCATATGATTTATAACGGTGGCACCAATACCGACGTGCGTCTGTTCGCCGATGCAAACGGAGCCGCCGAGCGCAGCCTTAGGGGATATATGCACATAATTCTCAATGACGTTATCATGCTCGACCACAGCGCCCGTATTGATGATACAATGATCTCCTATGGTTGCGCAAGCGTTGATGACAGCACCCGCCATAACCACCGTTCCTTGTCCCAAAGTCACGCTCGTAGCGATTTGAGCCGAGGGATGGATCAGCGTTACCCAACGCACGTCATATCTTTCGGCAATGGCTTTTCGTGTTTGGTTATTTCCAATACCGATCACGAAATCAGTTTGGTCATCCTTCAGCATTTCGATTTCTGGCACGGCTCCTATGATGGGAAAACCCATGGATTCGCCGACCGCATGATCATCCACAAAGCTGATATTCGTATAGCCGTTTTTGATTGCAGTATCCGCGATCACTTTTCCGTGACCGCCTGCGCCTACAATGATCAACTTATTTTGATTACTCATATATCTATATACTCTTTCTCGTCGGAAAAATTTTGGGTGCCTGTAAATTCTTCTTTAGTTATGCTGGTTTCACTACTGATGCCTTCTCTTGAAAGCACCGTCTTGACCGTTTGGAGAATGATCTTAAGGTCTCCCATAAAGGTCACGTGGTTTACATAGGCAACATCCATCTTAAAACGATCTTCCCAGGAAACTGCGTTTCTCCCATTCACCTGCGCGTATCCCGTCAGTCCGGGACGTACGTCGTGTCTGTGCCGCTGTTCTTCGTTGTAAAGAGGTATGTACTTCACCAAAAGAGGCCGCGGCCCCACCAAGGCCATGTCGCCTTTGAGGATATTGAATAGCTCGGGAAGCTCGTCCAGCGAGGTAGAACGCAGGAATTTGCCATATCGATTCAAGCGCACATCGTCGGGCAGGAAATTTCCATCCTGATCCTTCGCGTTGCTCATGGTGCGGAACTTGATGAGCCGAAAGATCTTTTCCTTCCCTGTCTTCTTGCTGATCTTACCGGGGCGGAGTTGAGTAAAAAAGGGGTTTCCCTTCATGGCTACGGCACCGACAACCGCCAAGATCAAAAGTATGGGAGATAAGATCATAAGAGCGACGAGTGAAAGAGTAAAATCCAACACACGTTTTAAACATTTTGCGTACATTGTATGACCTCAAAAACAGGATCTGATCACGTCTATGACGTAATTTTGTTCTTCCCCGGTCATCTTGATATCCGAGGGGAGACACAGTCCGCGGGCGAAGATATCCTCGCTGACAGGGCTTTCTTCAACCGAGATAAAATCGTGTCCTTTGAAAACAGGCTGCATATGCATGGGCTTCCAGATGGGACGAGCCTCTACGTTACAAGCGTTCAGCTTACATACAATATCCAGAGGATCCACCTTGATCCCCTTGTCCACCGCCATACAAGACAACCAGAAATTCGGCTTACTGTCGGGCAGGTAGGGATTCATGGTCACGGGCAGATCGGCAAGCGCCTTTTCGTAGCGGCGATAGACAGCCTCCTTGCGTTCGCGGTGATTCTCCAGATGCTTGAGCTGTCCGCGTCCGATACCTGCCACCACGTTGGACATACGGTAGTTATAACCGATCTCCTCGTGCTGATACCAAAGAGCGGGCTCACGTGCCTGGGTAGCCCAGAACAGGGCTTTTTTGCGATCCGCCTCGTTTTCGCAGAGCAACATACCGCCACCTGAGGTGGTGATGATCTTGTTGCCGTTAAAGGACAGAATATTATACTTACCGAAGGTGCCGCATTTTCTTCCCCGATACTCAGAGGAAAGGGCCTCGGCAGCGTCCTCGATCAGAATGGCGTTATGGAGCTTACAGATCTCTACGATCTCATTCATCCTGGCCGGCGTGCCGTAGAGGTGAGCCAACATGACCACCTTAGCCTGGGGATATTTTTCAAACGCCTTCTCCAGAGCGCGGGGATCCATGTTCCAGGTCTCCCGCTCGGAATCTACGAACACCTGCACACCGCCCTCGTAGGTCACGGGGTTAACGGTGGCCGCAAAAGTCATATCGCTGCAGAGAACGATATCTCCGCGCTTGACCCCTGCCAGTTTGACGGCTAAGTGAAGTGCGGCCGTACCTGCGTTGAGGCACAGAGCGTGATGATAGGTTTTTCTGTTACAATTCAAATAGGCACCCATCTCGGCCTCAAAGCCATCGCAGTTGAAGCCCAAGGGGGCGATCCAGTTGCGGTCAAAGGCTTCTTGGATATAGGCCATTTCGTCACCGTGCATGGTGGGAGTGGCTAACGGAATGCGATGATTACAGGGTGTCATGTCTGACTCTCCTCATTACTGGTATTTTCGGCTGCTGTTTCATGCAGGTCTGCAACCCGTTTAAAGAAATATCGATACGTAAAGTACCTCGGGTTAATTTCCCGACCTTTCCCAAATATACAAATAATATGATCATTGATTAGACAGTTTTACATTTTATTATATCATATGGACTAAAATAATGCAACCCTTTTGGCCCTTTATTTTAATTTGGGGATATTACCAATCGCACTTCACTCTGCTGAAACGCAAAAATCCCCCTTCCGTCAGAAGAGGGATTTTATATTTTGATTGAATTGATCACGTCAGCATCGACTGTAGGGTCCCGTATCTATACCCGGGCCGAGTTCTTTCTTATTTTTTTGATAACGCCTTTAATCCGAGTCCCCAATCTTCTTGAATGCTTTACTGCATAAAAAAGCCCTTTTCGGAATAATAATTTTTCAAATTTCTTTTTTTCAACTCGGACACTTCTGGGATGAATAATATTTGGATTTTGCTCCACAATTCTTTCAAAGGAAGTTTCATACAATTCAATATCCTTCAAGGAACAAATCAAATCATTTCCCTTGGGTGTGTGTACCAATATAGAGGAAACTCCGTTTTTGTTCCAAAATTTATCCGCTTTATTTGCCCCCCAAAAATCGCCGATCATAATATCCCCCGTTCGATTATTCCCACGAAACGAACAGGAATAGCAGCTTTTTTTCGCTAATACACTAAACCCATAACCATATTCAGTATGGTAAAACTGTTCACAAAAACTTTTTCCATTGTCAAATTTTGCATAGAGATACCCAGGAGTCCACGATCCCATTTTCTTTTTCACCGAAAACTCAACGATTTTACTATCATATTTGTTTGTCAAATATGTTATATAATCTTTATGAACTTGAGACAATGTAGGTCCATGGCATATTAAATCGACAGTAATTAAGTGATTATAGTCTTTCTTTAAATAGGATCGAAGAGCTGCGACCACACATGGTAATCCAAAAAACAAAACCGTGTTGCCGTCATTCAAAAGTGTCTGAATTTCTTTATAAATAGTCCCTTTTTGAACCTCAACATATTTTGAACCTCTAAATTTTTCAATCCCTTCCAGCGTGTTAGTGATTTCATATTTTGCCTCCATAAAATCACTGCTATAAGTCACTCCTGCCACATATCCGCCTCGTTCAATGATCAAACGGGATAATGCAGTTGCAATTCCGCCAGACGAACACGCAAGCAAATCATGCTCATCCTTCACATACCCCGCGTATGCCTTAATATCATGCCCAATGTATTGATCATACATAAATGCGTTGCCTCCTCATTACGACTATTATGCCGTTATTTACTAAAAAGATTATTCACCACGTTTTTTAAAGATGCAGGATACAGAAGAGAGCCCGTCAAGAGGCCGATTCCCGTGACAATGGGGAATGTGCATATTCCGGCTATGATCCATCGATAATAGTTGTATAGATTGAAATTTTTGATAACTGCCATGCCAACAACGGAAATCAAAACCATTACGACACCCACAACAACGGTGTTTATCATCAAATGAGTAACGCTGCTACGTAGGATTTTCTTTCCCGAAAAAGCTGTATAAAATATGCATTTGAACAACGCCCCAGCCAACGCTCCAATGGCAACGCCCAGCAAGGGATTCCAAAATACCAGCGCCAAAGAGACAGCAATGGTTATGATCGCTTCTCCGTAAGCGCCGGCCTGGCTTTCTCTCAGTCTGTTGCCTGCGATGGTTAAATTGAAGCAAGGCCAAATCAAACAATTGAGCGCTTCCGCCATGACCACGAGAATGGCAAACAGCGGTTGCTCATAATTCGCATCAGCCACACCCTTCGTATATAGCATAACAAACGGAACTATCAAAATTGCTGCTGTTCCAAAAAAAGCAATAACCAAAACGGTCAACAGCAGTTTATATTTTTCATAGGTACCTTTGAGCTGCTCGTGCTCTTCTTGAGCAATCATATCACCGAATAAAGCCTCCATACCGCCCGTAAAGGCGGTCACGATATTTCTCAGGCTGAATATGACTAAGTGATATACCGAATATACGGCGACGTATTTCAGATCCGCACAAACAGTCAAGATCAAACTGGCCGTACTATTCTGTAACACATATGCAACGTGTTGTGCGATACCCGTCGTTTTATTCTTGAGAACCGCCCTTGTTTTTGTTTTCCTTATATGATAATGCCGCTTAATGTAAATCGTGAAAAGGAACGGCTTGAGCAGGAAGACCATACTACTGGCCAGCTTCACCCACAAAATTCCGGAACCGGCCGTTACAAGAAGGGTGATCGCCAACAGATTCAGAATATTTGACAGCATGGCAACCACGTTTACCACGTACTGGCGCTGATGGGCATTGAGCAAGGTGACATTAGAGATTCCCCACATATACTCGGCAAATTTGCTCAGTGCAATCACCAGAACAAGAGCGAAGACATACTTGCGATCAAAAACCGTTACATCAGCAATGTCATAATAAAACACGGCCAATATTAACGTATATCCCATAAACGCCACGCCAATGATGCTGAAAAAACGTTTAATGGCCAAATAGATACGGCTGATCTGTTCTTCGTCACCGAGAGCTAAGGGCTTATAGAGAGCTCCTCTGGCCACACGACCAATACCGCCCTCAAATAGAGAAATATAGGCTAAAAAGCTGGCGATAGAGGTTGTGGCGCCGTATGCCTCCGACCCAAAATGTGCGATCATGATCCACGGAATCACAACACCAACAGCCGTAGAAACGAGCTGGGCCAGCAAGGTCGACAGAGCGTTGATCTTCGCTCGTTTTATCCTTTTATCCATGATTCACATCCTCGCGCAATGCGTTTTTCAAATAGCTCAAGGAATCTTCTTGTAAGCGAAGCATGTTTTCCCTTGCCATCTTATAATCCGCTTTGGTCGGAATCATATCTGCTTCTTCGGAAAGAATTTGGTTCTCCAGAGCCAGTATGCGAACAATATTGATCAGTCGGGAATTTGTAGCCGCAGACAACTCCAAATAAAAATCTTTTTCAAATATAATCGAAAACGCCGTTCCGTGGAAGGAATTCGTGGCAACATACTTGGCATGATGGATCAGCCATAGCCATTCTGCAGGAGAAATACAGGTTGCATACTGCACTGTCGGATCATTGTTTTTGATTTTTTTCAAGAAATTTCCACCCACAACTACCATCGTCAAGCCGTTCTTTTTCGCAAAGTCTCGGCATTTTTGAAAAAGACGATGCGATGATTTAACCGTAAAATAGAGGATATAGTCTCCCTTGATCTTTCGATACGGGACCTCAATTTTCTCCCATTCTTCCCTTTCAAGTAGCATCGTAGGGTCAATGACGACAGGCACTTCCCGGCCGATCATATCGGTAACCAAGGCCTGTCCCTGCACCTCTCGCACAGAAATTTCGGAAAAAAGCTTCAGCTCCTCACGAGCCTGATCTTTCAACGCTTCCGGCAAAATTTCAACACCAAAGCTGGGCGCATAAGCAACACGCCTGGTCGTTTGGCCACAAAAATTGAGGAAATAGCTCAGATCGCCGCCGGTAATATTGGGATTCCATACCTGATCGCTACCGCAGATCACAGCATCGTATCGGGTCCCGATCTCAGGAAGCAAAGCCTTATCTGTAAAACTCTTTTTGGGGAACAGATTGATCACATCTTTTTCGAAGGCCGCGAATTTCCGATAGAGTTTTCTGTGCAGAAAACTTTTGATGATTCTTTTACAACGATATTTTTTTTCGGATTTCGCAGTCGATTTGCAATGCAGTTCCGCCTTCATAAACACGTTGTAATAATTGATGGCCTCGGCCTCGTGGCCGAGCCGTTCAACCGCTCGGCAGAGCGCGTACATTTGCAAAGTCGCGCCATAGCTTACGGAGTTCGGGAATGTCAATATTCCAACCTTCATCATTCAGTCTCCTTTTGCGTCAATTGGAATGAAGCGCAATAGAAAACACACGATATGCTCGCCTGCTTTCTATTGCGTTTCAAACGTATATTTTCGTCAAATTGCTGCCAAGCCAAAAGGCTTGGCAGCAATTTTCAGATTGATTATTTGCCGGGATAGTATTTACCGTCCTTGCCCCAATCATATTTACCCTTCTCAAGGTAACCGTTGAGGGTGGTGGGGTAATACTCACCGGTTGCGAGCT